>DASUBN010000339.1:0-6064 GCA_035763245.1 Gammaproteobacteria bacterium
AGCTTGCCGTCCACCATCCACATCTTCACGGGGTAGATCTGCTTGGCGCGCTGATCCACGTTGAGATAGAGGGTGGCGTGCGGATCCTTCTTGGAACCCAGGAAGGGGTCGGCGATGGCCGCCACGCTGACCGCAGCGAGCATGGCGACCACGCTCCAAGCCGTGATTTTGCGTATGGATATCTTCATGTTGACCTCCTCGTCCTCGATGCTGAAATTATAGACCCTTATCTCGGCCGCGATATTCCTGTAATCCCGCTGGATTCAGACTCGATTCACACGGACACAACGCGCGCCGGCAGGCGGCAGTTGACGATAATCGGCTCGACGAACCCCTGGATTCGACCCGGGAATGCGCCGCCAGCGCCGACCGATGCATGTAATACCATGTAACGCCCTCAACCACAGGCTACGGGCCGCATAGGATCGCGTATCCATTCGCTCCAAGAGCCGGGATATAGGCGCCCGCCTTTCAAACCGGCGATCTCCATTGCGAGCAGGTTGTGGCAGGCGGTGACGCCTGAGCCACACATGAACACCGCTTGTTCCGGGCGTGTTGCCGCTAGCGCCTGTTCAAACCGGCGCCGCAGCTCCGCGGGGTTCCTGAAGCGACCATCCTCCGCCATGTTGCCGACGAAAGGCAGGTTCACTGCGCCGGGCACATGACCGGCCACGGGATCCACCGTCTCTTCTTCGCCCCTGAACCTCACCGGCGCGCGCGCATCCAGGAGCAGCCCGTGCTTGCGGCCGCGCACGAGTTCCAGCACCTCACCTGCGGACATCGTCATGCCTTCGGCCACGTCTGCGAAGGGGAATTCCTTCGCCGCCGGCGTCGGCGTCTCGACGTTCACCGGCCGTTCTTCCTTCAACCATTGCTGCCAGCCGCCGTTGAGCACCGCCGCCCGGCGATGGCCCAGCCAGCGCAGCAGCCACCATAGCCGCGCGGCATAGGCGCCCTGAAAATCGTCGTAGGCCACCACTTGCGTATCCCTGCCGACACCGGCGCGGCCGAGGACGGCGGCGAGCCGCTGCGGATCGGGCAAGGGATGCCGCCCGGTCTCGGGCGTGATGGGCCCAGCGAGTTCGTGCTCCATGTGGATGTGCCGGGCGCCGGGTATATGGCCCGCGGCATAGGCTTTGGGACCCGCTTCCCGATCGGTGATGGAGGCGCGGCAATCGAACAGCACCCAGGTGGGATCATTCAAATGCGCGGCCAGCGTCTCGGTCTCGACCAGCGTGTCGAACATGCGGACAGTATAATCACAAGCTGGGGGATGTCACTCAACATATGCGTACACTCAAGGACAAGACACTTTTCATCACCGGCGGCAGCCGCGGTATCGGTGAAGCCATCGCCTTGCGCGCCGCGCGCGACGGCGCGAACCTGGTGATCGCTGCCAAGACCACCCGCCGCCATCCCAAACTGCCGGGCACCATCCATACCGCCGCGGAGGCGGTGGAGAGGGTCGGCGGCCGGGCGCTTGCCGTACCCATGGACGTGCGCGACGAGGAGTCGGTCACCGCCGCGATGCGGCAGGCGGTGGAACGCTTCGGCGGCATCGACATCCTGGTGAACAACGCCAGTGCCATCTGGCTTGCCGGCACCCTGGACACGCCCATGAAGCGTTACGACCTAATGACCGGGGTGAACGTGCGCGGTACCTTCCTCTGCTCCCAGAAGGCCCTGCCCCACCTGCTCAAGGCCCCGAACCCCCATATCCTGAACCTGGCACCGCCCGTGAACCTCAGACCCCGCTGGTTCAAGGAGCACACCGCCTACACCATCTCGAAATACGGCATGAGTTTCTGCACCTTGGGCATGGCGGCGGAGTTCGCTGCCCACGGAGTGGCGGTGAACGCGCTCTGGCCGCGCACCGTCATCGCCACCGCCGCCATCGGCATGCTGGGCGGCCATGTGCAGAAGGAATATTGCCGCAAACCCGCCATCGTGGCGGACGCCGCCCAGGCGATCCTCACCCGCGAGAGTAAGAGCTGCAACGGCAACTTCTTTATCGACGAGGAAGTACTGCGCACCGAGGGAGTCACGGACTTCACCGGCTATTCCGTGGCGCCGGACCGTCCGCTGGCCCCGGATCTTTTCCTGGATTGACCGCGCTCCACCGCGCCGCAGGAGGGACAGATGGCATACCGCAACATCGTGCTGGCATACGACGGCAGTCTCGACGGCCGCAAGGCGTTGCTCGAAGGCGCCGAGATCGCGAAATGCTTCAAGGCCAGGACCCACCTCCTGGCGGTCATCAAGCCCGACCTCGGTACCGCCATGGCTCAGGGTCTCGCGGCAGTCCAGGATGGCGAGCAGACGGCCTACTACAAAGGCACCCTGGAGGACGGGGTGAAGTTCCTCAAGAAGCATGGCCTCGAAGCAGACGGCCGTACCGTGCACGGCGACCCGGTGGACGAGATCGTGAAACTGGCCAAGCAAGTGCGGGCGGATCTCGTGGTGGTCGGGCACCGGGTGCGTGGGCCGCTGGCCCGCTGGTGGACCACGCCTACCAGCATGTCACTGCTCGACAAGCTCGAATGCAGCGTGCTCATCGGTATGCAGGAGGGGGACTTGAGCGTGCTGCCGGAATCGAGGAAGTGACCGGATCGAGCCTGACTCAGCTGATCTCCACCCAGGCGGGCACATCGCGCCAGGACTCCCCCAGTTCCTGGTCCAGGGTCCGGTAGTCAGGCTCAAACTCCCCCACCAGCTTCCAGAACCGCGCCGAGTGGTCGAGATAGCGGGTGTGGGAGAGCTCGTGGACGATGAGGTAGCGGACAAGCTCCGGTTCCAGGAACAGCAGCTTGTAGTTGAGGCTGAGCGTCAGGCTCGAGGAGCAGCTGCCCCAGCGGCTGGTCTGGCCGCGGATCTGCATGCGCTTGTAGCCGAAGCCGGTGGCGCCGCAGAGCTGCGGCACATACATCGAGAAATACTCCCGCGCCCGCTCCGTGAGCCAGCGGCGCAGCGCGTCGCGGGCCGTTTTCTCGCGCTCTCCATCGTAATGCACCGTGAGCACGTTGCCCGAGACGGTGATCCGAGCCTGGCCGGCACGGCTGCGGTAACGCACCTCCCAGTGTTCCGGTATGCCGCGCAGCTCGATTGTCTGGGGGAGCGTGAGATCGGCGTCCACCACCTGCTCGCGCATGCGCACCCAGGTGTCACGGATCCACTGACGGTGTTTCGCCACGAAGGCGCGGGCCCGTTCCCGGCTCACGTGGCGGGGGATGACCACTTCGATCCCCTGCCAAGGCGTGATGCGCACCTGCAGGGACTTGGCGCGCGGGCTGCGGCGCCAGTGATAAGCCAGGGAACCGCGCATGTCTGGCCTCTCCACACGGGCGCGGACATGCGCCCGCGCCTTTCTTGGTGTTATGCCTGCTTCTTCTCCGCGTAGCCGTACTCTTCGCGCGCCGCGAGCACCGTGGATTCGGACTCGAAGAGCTCGGGGAGCACGAACTCGAACTCATGGCGATGCACCGAGACGATGTCACCATGCTTGAGGGCGCGGTCACCTGCTACCCGGTCGCCGTTCACGAAGGTGCCGTTTATGCTGCCCTGGTCGGTGATCCAGAAAGAATGCCCGCGGCGCTCGATGAGGGCATGACAGCGGCCCACGGTGGGCTCGGAGGCGATGACGTACTGCACCTCGGGATCGTAGCCGGCGACGCGGCCGATCACCGTCGATTTCTCCCCCAGCTCATAGCGCTTGATGTCGTTGGGGTTGCTGATGTCGTAGAGCACCGCCTGGATGCCCGCGTCCTGGCCAGGCGTGGTCTCGACCTTGGGGAAGAGATGCTTCACCCCGCCCTTGCTCCAGACGTAATAGCCGCCGCCGCCCAGGATGGACAGTAGCAGCAACACCGCGATCCATATCCACAGGGTACGGCGCGACTGTTCCTCCACCTGCTGCATGTGCGTGAGCGGCGTATTGAAGGTGAAGCCCTGGGGTCCTGAGGCTGCCGGCGCCGGGGCAGGCGCCTCCTCCCCAAGCGCAGGCACCGCCTTGGCGTTGGCAAGCGTGTCGCTGATCTGAGTATAGATGCCGGCGAGATCTCCCGCCTGGAAAGCGCGGTAGTAGCCGGCGCCGGTCTTCTCGGCCAGCGTCTGCAGCAGCTCGTAATCGGCCTCATCGGTGAAAGCGATGCCGAACACGCGCACATGCTTGGCTACCGCCTCCGGGATCAGCGACTGAGTGATCCAATGGATCTTATCGCTGTCGCGGGAGGCGTTGCCCACGTCCACATAACCGTCGGTCATGAGCACGATATACTTCTGGGCATCACCGCGGCCATGGGTGTCGAGCTCGTAGAGGGCGCGTTCCAGGGCGGCGCCGGTGTCGGTCCATTGGCCGCGGTAATCCAGTTTCGCCACCGCCGCCTCGGCCCCGCTGCGCGAATTTTGGTCCACCGGGGTGAGGGGCATGAGCACTGTCGGGTTGGTGGCGAACTCGATGATGGAGATGCGGGTATCGGGGCCGAGGCGCCCCACGAAATCCGTCACCGCCTTGCCGGCAAGCCGGTTGGGGTCGTTGGTGCGCATGCTGCCGGAGTTGTCCAGCACCAGCACCACGTCCTGGGGGGCGGCAAGCGCGGGCAAGGAAAGACCCAGCCAGAGGCCGAACAAGGCCAGTATGTGGATTGCCGTCTTCACCCTCTTACGATCCCTCTTCACGGTCTTGTCTTCATTGTAGCGGGCGCCGGGCTGAAACCCGAGAGGTAAAAGACCATTTCCGGTAACGGGTTATGATAGCTTCTTAAAGCTATATTTCCATTAACTTCAAATAGATAGCCCCGGAACGTCTAAAATTTCACCAACCCGAGCGCCGTCGTGGACAGAAGATTAGGGGCCCGCCGCCAGCCCCAGCGCCCAGCTCAGGACCCGGGACCAGACTCCGCCTTGGATGTAGACCAGCATGTGGGTGTACTGGGCCACCATGAACAGGGCGGCCGCCAAGCTCGTCGCCGAGGAGAAGCCGCCGGTGAGCGCGGGTAGCAGCAGCGTCACCGTGAAGCCCGGGTGATCGGCCCGCAGCTTGTCATGGGCCCGTTCCGCCCGTTGCCTCATTCCGGCAACGGCGGCAGACCCGCCGTGAACCGGTTTGAGAGCAGCCAGCCGAGACCATAGGTCTGGTACTTGCACACCGATCAGGGCAGCCATCCCAGCATGAGCAGGAACGGCACCAGCACCAACATCTGCAATTCGAACGCCATGCACAGGCTCCGGACACGGCCCCGTCGCCGAGATAGCAGCACCGCCACCTCGACAGACGCTAAGACGGGCCTGATAATCGGCGCAGCCCATGTCCATCATCCTCGAAGCCCGCCAGCTCGTGAAGCGTTATCCCAGCGTCACCGCTGTGGACGGCGTCAGCTTCGCCGTGCAAACCGGCGAATGCTTCGGCCTGCTCGGTCCCAACGGGGCCGGCAAGACCACGACCGTGGAGATGATGGAGGGCATCAACGAACCCAGCGCGGGCGAGGTGCATTACCGTGGCAAGGCGGTGGACGCTAGTTTCCGCCAGGAAGTAGGCATCCAGTTCCAGTCCACCGCGCTGCAGGACTTCCTCACGGTGCGGGAGACCCTAAAGCTGTTCCGCAGCTTGTATGCCAAGGGTCTCGACGTGGAGGAGTTGGTGCAGATGTGCACCCTGCAGGAATACGTGGATCGGGATGCCCGCAAGCTCTCCGGAGGACAGCGTCAGCGCTTGCTGCTCGCCCTGGCGCTCGTCAACGATCCCGAGGTCCTGTTCCTGGACGAACCCACCACCGGCCTCGATCCCCAGGCACGCCGCAATTTCTGGGACCTGATCCGTGCCATCAAGGCCCGGAACAAGACCGTGATCCTCACCACTCACTACATGGAAGAAGCCTTCCTGCTCTGCGACCGCATCGCCATCATGGACCACGGCCACATCATCGCCGAGGGCTCGCCCGCCTCGCTGCTCGCCAAGCATTTCCATGATGTGATCCTGCAGATACCCAAGGAGGATTTCCGGACCGATCCTGCGACGCTCGGCTTCACGCTGCTGGATGCGGGCGAGATGCTGGAGATCTCCACCGAC
>DASUBN010000340.1:0-3208 GCA_035763245.1 Gammaproteobacteria bacterium
ACGATTTTCCGGTACCGTATTCGGCGAGGAACACGATCCAGCGAGCGAAATCATAGCGAGTAGGTACTGGCCTTAACTCGCTGTAGTAGATGCCAGAACAATGGTTATACGGATCTAATGCTGAGGTGCTGCTTTGGGTCGGAAGCCGCCCTACGCCACACTCCAGTTCTGCCTAGTCGCTCGCTGCTTCCTGCACGCCTCTCGCCGGTCGCATACCCTTGGATCAAGCCGGCAAGTACTTTGAATGACAGGGGGCACCCCCGCCTCCAAAAAGATTTCCTCTGCTTGATTTAAAATCGTTCGGCGTTGGACCGGACCACGGATCGCAGGGCCCATCGGGGCCCGGTAAGGAGGTCTCATGCGACTGAATACACTGGCGTTCGCATCCACTTGTGCCCTGGTATGGGGTTTCGGGCTCTTCTTCCTCGTGTGGTGGATAATCGCCTTCGATGGCCAGGGCGTGTCCCCCGGCATCCTGGGCCATGTCTACCGCGGGTTCACCATCACGCCCATGGGCAGCCTCATCGGGCTGCTCTACGCCCTCGCCGATGGCTTCCTGGGCGGGCTGATCTTCGCCTGGCTCTACAACCTGCTGAGCGCCCGCTTCGAGAAGCGCTAGCGCTCCGGCCGGGAGCGGTCCGTGAGAGGCATGATGCCGACATCACTGCCGGCATGTCGTCGGGTAGCTCGCCCCCACGACCGGCTGTGCTTGCCTTGAGGTCCGGGGCGAGTATGCTTGAAGGTGAAACTCTAACAACGTCTTTGCAACGGGAGGGGGTCACATGAGCGTTCGCGTGGGCGGTGGGTTGGTATTTCGTTCCCTGGCAGTCGCAGTCCTGCTTTCTACGGCATGGGTGGCAGGTTGCGCTTCGGCGCCCCCTCTGCCGGCCCCGCCGAAACAGCTTCCCCCGGATGACTCCTTGATCGTGCCGGGAAACCGTATCGGACCGGTCGCCATCGGCATGACCAGCAAACAGGTCCTGGAAGCGAAGGGCACTCCCGGAGACAGCACCTTCAGGTACACCGACGCGGCGGTCTACCCCTACGACCAAAACAAATATTCGGTGATCGTGGATGATGCGACCCAACAGGTGTGGCGCGTCGAGACCTCCAGCGACGAGTATCGGACGGCGGAGGGTGTGGGGGTGGGACAAAGCGAGCTCGAGATGCGCGCGAACTTGGGCAATCCCAACAGTGCCACCAATGAGGACAATGCCGATCCACCCACCTTTCTTTATTGCTATGACAAGGGCCTGGCTATCTACACCTTCCGGGGCAAGATCTTCAAGATCTCGGTATTCAATCCCGGCGGCACCTGCAAGTAGCTCGGCGAGGTGAGCGGCCTTATCCGACTGGAGAAGTGATATGAGATATCGCATAGCAAGCATCGTGAGCGTGGCGTTGGTGGCGGCGGCAAGCTCGGTCTGGGCTGACGGCGGCGCAGTGCGCGTTCACAACAACACATCGACCACCGTCACGGTGAACGCGGAGAGCGGCTACTGCTGCACCGCAGATTCAGGTGACATCTGCTCCTGCGTGCTTTCCCAGGGCGCCCACACGCTCACCGCGACCCGCCACGACTCCGGCGCCAAGCGGGTTGAAAAGGTCAACGTGCCCGCTGATGGTTACGACTTTCTTCTCACCGACGGCAGTCCGTAACGAGCGCGTTGCTGAGATCAAAGGAGGTTCTTGTGACCGGACGCCATAAGTTGACTTTAATGCTGTTCGCCATCCTGCTGGGTGGCTGCGCCAGTACCGCCATGGTCCTGCCGCCCCCGCCTTCCGCATTGCCGGAGAACGACCAGAAGATCGTGCCTGGCCAGCGCCTCGGCAACCTCGTCATCGGCATGAGCGACCGGCAGGTGTATCAGCTGCTCGGCGACCCACAGATGACGGCCGACGCGCCACGTGGCTTCACGTACGTGTATCGGCCTGCCGCCGTCAGTGTCGACACTTACGAGGCGACGCAACAAGTGGAGGAAATCGACACCTACAATCCGGCTTATTCCACTGCCGAGGGCGTCCGGGTAGGCGACACGATGTTGAGCCTGCGCAGCAACTACGGCGAACCGGACAAGATCGTCGCAGGCCCGGATGGCACTTCTAACTACTGCTACGAGAAGCTGGGGCTCTTCGCTTGGCTGGATCAGGGCGCCAAGATCACCAGCCTCGGCGTGTTCCGGCCCGGCAACTATTGTTGGGGCACGGAACGCTAGCCGCGCGCCCGCGCGTCAGGCTCCGCAGTCCATTCCTGCTCAAGCCGGCACTGACCCATAGCGCCAGTAAGGATCGAAAGCCACCCTACGCCACACTCCAGCTCTGCCTAGCCGCTCACAGCACCCCGCGCGCCGGCCCCCCGTCCGGCCGCGACCCGCTGAACTCCCGTCGGCACGCCGCGAGCACCAGGCCGGGCTCGATCAGCGCATCTATTAAGGTGTGCGCCGCGATGCAGGGCAGCAGCAGCCGGCCCGAAGCCGCGTAGACCACCGCCAGCGCCGAACCCAGCACGCCGGTCACGAGGATGGGCCCCAGCGTGCCCCGCAGGCTCCTGCCGAACAGCCCCCAGACGCCGTGCGCGAGACCGAACAGGGAGCCCGAGACCAGGATCTGCATCGCCAGGCCCGCGCCCTGGTTCGCCATGTAGTTCATGAGCATGGCGCGGAACACCCACTCCTCCAGTATCCCGGCGAAGAGCGCCATGGGCAGCGCCAGCAGCTTGAGCCACGAAGGCCGCACCAGGTTCTCCCGCACCGAGGGCAGCCGGAAGCTGAAGGCGACGAAAGCCGCGGTCACCGCCAGCGCCAGCAGCCAGCCGAGCGGTGCCCCGTGGCGCCCCGCCGCGAAACCCATGTAAGCCAGGAACTTCGCCGGCGCGCTGAGGAAACCCTGCAGCACGATCGCCCCCTCCACCGCCGCGAACCCGGCCAGGATCAAGGCGGCCTTCTTCTCTGCGCCCATCTTCGCCATGTGTTTCCCCTTTGCTTTGTTATTGGAGGCCGGGGCCAGCATGCCAGCCGCCCCCGCGCCGCGGCAGGATACTTCATCATCATTTCCGCATGACACCTGTCACGGCTCACCTCCGCTTGCCGAACACCTTCTTCCAGGCTTTCTCGAACACATCCGGGTCCATGATCCCCGCCACCAAAAATCGATCTTTTCGCCCCTGGCGGTGTGACGGACAGGAGTCCTAACGCCGCGGGAGGCAGGA
>DASUBN010000341.1:0-6233 GCA_035763245.1 Gammaproteobacteria bacterium
GTGTTCTTCGTGATGACCACCCACTTCGTGGAGAGTCCCGGTCTCGCGGTGGAGCTCCCCAGCGCCGGCGCGCCGCCCACCTACACCAAACCCGATGGCATCGAGGTGACGGTGGACGCGGAAGGCCATTCCTACGTGAACCAGAAGCCGGAGGCGGATACCAGCCCGGCGACCCTGCGGGAGGCGCTCCTGGCCGTCGCCGGAGAGCGCCGCGACATGCCCATCGTGCTGCGTGCCGATGCGCGCTCCACCCACCAGTCGGTGGTGACGGTGATGGACGTGGCGGGGGCGCTCGGCTTCGCCCAACTGCAGATACTGACCACCCAGCCGCGGACGAACCCATAACCCATGGTCCAGACGTCGAAAGCCACCAGCGCCATGGACATCTACCGGCGCCTGCTCACGTATGCGCTGCCGCATTGGCCGCGATATGCGCTGGCGATCCTGGGCATGACCATCTACGCGCTGACCCAATCGGCCTTCACCTTGCTGATGAAGCCGCTGTTGGACAAGGGCATCCTGCTGCACGACCTCACCAGCATGAAGGCGATCCCATTGGAAGTGGTCGGCCTGTTCCTGATGCGCGGCGTCGCCGATTTCCTGGCCTCCTACAACATCGCCTGGGTGGGCCGCAGCATCATCAAGCGCATCCGCGGCGAGACCTTCGCCCAGCTGCTCCAGCTGCCCTCCGGGTACTACGACGTGTCTTCCTCGGGCATGCTGGTGTCGAAACTGACCTACAACATCGAGCAGGTGGCGGAAGCCAGCACCAACGTCATCACGGTGATCTTCCGGGACGGCCTGACCATCATCGGTCTCCTGGGGGTCATGTTCTATCAGAGCTGGGTGCTGGCGCTGATCATCCTGGTGCTGGGGCCGGTGATCGCGTTGCTCTCGCGTTATATCAGCGAGCGTTTCCGGCGCTACAGCCGGCGTATCCAGGATTCCATGGGCGACGTCACCAAGGTGGCGGAGGAAGTGATCACCGGCCAGCGCATCGTGAAGCTGTTCGGCGGCCATTCCCATGAAGCGGCGCGTTTCGACCAGGTGAACGAGCGCAACCGCTATCTCAACACCAAGCTGATGCTGGTCAATGCCGCTTCGAGCCCCATCATCCAGATGATCGCGGGCTTGGGAGTGGCCTGCGTGATCGTGGTGGTGTTGGGCCAGAGGGTGACTCCCGGCACGTTCATCGCCTTCCTGGCGGCGATGCTCCTGATCCTGCCCCCCCTTAAGCACGTCACGGACATCAATGCGCCCTTGCAGCGCGGCATCGCCGCGGGCCAGAGTATTTTCGAGCTGCTGGATGAAAAGATCGAGGACCAGGGCGGCAGTCACATCGTGAATCGAGCCCGGGGGGAACTCGAATACCGGCACCTGCGCTTCGCTTATAGCGCCTCCAAGGGCGACGTGCTCCATGACATCAATTTCAAGGTGGAGCCCGGCGAGACGGTGGCCCTGGTGGGCCGTTCCGGCAGCGGCAAATCGACCCTGGTTAGCCTCTTGCCGCGCTTCTACGATCCCACCACCGGCAGCATCCTGCTCGACGGCCGCGACCTTCGGGACTACACCCTGGACAACCTGCGGGAGCAGGTGGCCATGGTGAGCCAGGACGTGATGCTCTTCAACGACACCATCCGCAACAACATCGCCTACGGCTCATTGAAAGACCGGGGCGAGGCGGCCATCACGGCAGCGGCCGAGGCCGCCTATGCCATCGATTTCATCAAGCGTCTGCCCTCTGGGCTCGACACCATGGTGGGCGACCGGGGCGTGCTGCTCTCCGGCGGCGAGCGCCAACGCATCTCCATCGCCCGGGCCCTGCTCAAGGATGCGCCGCTCTTGATCCTGGACGAGGCCACCTCGTCCCTGGACAGCGAATCCGAGCGGCACATCCAGGCGGCGCTGGAGAGGCTCATGGCGCACCGCACCACGCTCGTGATCGCTCACCGGCTCTCCACGGTGGAGAAGGCCGACCGCATCATCGTCCTGGACCGGGGCCGCATCGTTGAGATGGGCAGGCACGCGGAGCTCCTGGCCAGGGGCGGCCAGTATGCGGCGCTGCATCGTCTGCAGTTCCGCGACGAAGACTGAGCCATGGACGCTTTCTCCGGGTGGCTGCTGCGTACCTGGTATTCACGGCACCCGGTCTGGTTCTTCATCCCGCTCGCCTGGCTGTTCTGGCTCCTGAGCGGGCTGCGCCGCGCGCTCTTTTCCCTCGGCATCCTCGGCACGGCGTCGCCGCCCCTGCCGGTCATCGTGATCGGCAACATCAGCGTGGGCGGCACCGGCAAGACGCCGTTCACGATATGGCTCGCGGCGGCGCTGGCCGGGAAAGACCACAAGGTGGGCATTGTCACCCGCGGCCACGGCGGCGCTTCCTCCAAGCCGATGCTCGTCACCCCGGACAGCGACGCGCGGCTGGCGGGAGACGAGGCGGTGCTGTTGGCGTGCCGTACCGGTTTGCCGGTGGCGAGCGCCGCCGATCGGCCGGCGGCGGTGGAGTTACTGGCGAGCCGCTATAGCCTGGACGTGATCCTGAGCGACGACGGCCTGCAGCATTACCGCATGCCCCGGGCCATGGAGATCGTGCTCCTGGACGGGGAGCGGGGCCTGGGCAACGGTTGGCTCCTGCCCGCCGGCCCGCTGCGTGAGACCGAACACCGTCTCGAGACCGTGGACCTCGTGGTCATCAAGCGCGCGGGTGAACCCCGATTCACCTGGCCGGACGCGTTCTACATGCCGCTCACGGTGGACACCGCGGTATCCCTGGCGGACGGAAAGCGCGTGCCACTCGGCCGGTTCGCCGGCCAGGCGGTGCATGCGGTGGCTGGCATCGGCAATCCGGAGCAGTTCTTCGCGACCCTGAGACAAGCGGGCCTGCGGGTACAGGGGCACCCCATGGCGGATCACGCCGTATTCAGCGCGGCGGACCTGGACCTGCCGGGACCCGCGCCGGTATTCATGACGGAGAAAGACGCCGTAAAATGTCGCGGCATGATCCTGACACGCCATTGGTATGTGGAAGCTGCGGCCGATTTCGGTCCCGCGGATCAGCAGGCCATCCTGAGCCGGGTGGAGCAGGCATTGGCGGCGTGGCATGCACACTGAACACTAGGTAAAAGCAAATGGACCCGAAGCTCCTGGAAATACTCGTATGCCCCTTGTGCAAGGGGCCGCTCGTGTACCGCAAGGCCGAGGCCGAGCTCGTCTGCAAGGCGGACAAGCTTGCCTATCCCATCCGTGACGGCATCCCGGTGATGCTGGAAGCGGAAGCCCGTGAACTGAAGGCGGACGAGAAGTTCTGATGCGTTTCACGGTGGTGATCCCCGCGCGCTATGCCTCCCAGCGCCTGCCGGGCAAGCCCCTGGCAGACCTGAACGGCAAGCCGCTCGTGCTGCACGTCTGTGAGCGTGCCCGGAGCAGCGGCGCCGCCCAGGTGGTCGTGGCCACCGATGACGAACGCATCCGTGCCGCCTGCGCCGCCGCCGGAATGGACGTGCAGATGACGGGTACGCACCACGTTTCCGGGACGGACCGTGTCGCCGAGGTGGCCGAGCGCCGCCGCTGGGGCGACGATGAGATCATCGTGAACCTGCAGGGGGACGAGCCCCTGGTGCCGCCGGCCAACATCGAGCAGGCCGCGGGCCTGCTGGTGGCCCATGAGGCGGCGTGCCTGAGCACGCTCTGCACCCCCATCCACGAGCTCGCCGAGTTCCTGAATCCCAACGTGGTGAAGGTGGCGGTGGACCGGGAAGGCCTGGCGCTGTATTTCAGCCGCGCGCCCATCCCGTGGAATCGGGATGGTGACGTACAGGGACGCACTCATGCCGCGGAAGGCGGGGCGCCGGGAGCGGCGTCCGTGGGAGTCGGAGCTCAGCAGAAATTTCACGGCGCGTTGCGTCACATCGGCATCTACGGTTACCGGGTGGGCGCCCTGAAGCGCTTGGCCGCCACGTCGCCCTGCGAGCTCGAACAGCTGGAGAAGCTGGAGCAGCTGCGCGCGCTTTGGTTGGGGATGCGCATCGCCGTGGACGTGGCGCGGGAGGCGCCCGGACCGGGCGTGGACACGCCGGAAGACCTGCGGCGGGTCGCTGATCTGGTGCGGAAGCGCTGAACATGGCCGATGGGGACAGGTACAGCATCGGCGTGCTCTTCGTGTGCATGGGCAACATCTGCCGCTCTCCCACGGCGGAAGGGATGTTCCGCAAGCTGCACGGTGAGCTGGCGCCCGGGCTCAAGCTCAACATCGATTCCGCCGGCACCCACGCCTATCATATCGGCGAAGCCCCGGACCTCCGTTCCCAGGCCGCGGCGCGGCTGCGGGGCGTGGACATCAGCGATCACCGCTGTCGCCAGGTGGAAGTGCTGGACTTCAAGCGCTTCGACTATATGCTGGCCATGGATCGGGAGAACCTCGCCAGGCTCCAGCACCTGCGGCCCAAGGACGGCAAGGCGGAGCTGAAGTTGCTGTTGGAATACGCCGTGGATATCGAAGCCAACGAGGTGCCGGATCCCTATTACGGCGGCCGTGGCGGCTTCGAGGAAGTGCTGGATCTGGTCGAAATGGGCGGCCGGGGATTGCTGGCCGAGATCCTGCGTCGGCGGAACGGCCAGGAACCTTAAACAAGAACGCCCGACTGATGTCGGGCGTCTCGTTTCTTGCTCCGGATCCCGTCTTCAGGATGTAGGTTCGTCCGAACCGGAATCGTGGCGGGGTGAGTCCTGCTCCGCGGGGCGAGCCTCCGCCGGCTCGCGATTTTCCGCAGCATGCTCGGGCGACGCGTAGGGGTTGGGGCGGGTGCGATCGTCGTAGTCCGCAGCGGGTTCTTCGTGGGAATGCGCCGCTTCCTGGGCGCGGAAATGCTCCAACTCCTCGGGCGAAGCTGGCTGCATGCGGATACCGCTGTTCTGCATCTGCTCGTGCTGCACTCCGCTGCCGGGCTGACCGCCCTGATTCTCGCCGCCCTGCTGGGCGCGTTCCTCGAAGCGGCGGCGACGACCGCCGCGGCGGCCGCGACGCCGCCCACGGCGGCTTTCGCCTTGCCCCTGGCGCTCGCCGCCCTGGCCGGTGCTGGGACCCTGGCCCTGGGTATTGGGTTGCTGTTCCTCCGGCGCGGAGCCCATCTGCATGGGCGCTTCGCTCGGGGCCGCAGGGGCAGCTTGTGAAGGCTGTGGCTGGGGAGCGGGGCGCTGCGGCTGTTGAGCGTTGCGCTGCTGGTCCTGATTACGGTTCTGATTGCGCTCGTCGCGGTCCCGGTTCCGCTCGCGGTTACGGTCGCGATTACGGTCACCATCGCGATCTTGCCGCTCGGAACGGCCCTGCTGACGGTCCCGGTCGTCCCGGTCGCGATCCCGGCTGCGGTGGCGCTCACCCCGATCGCGGTTGCGATCCCGATCCCGGCCGCGGTCCCGGTCGCGCCGATTGCTGAAATCCTGGCGCGGGCCGCGGTGCTCACGGTGGCGTTGCTCCTCGCGGCGCGGCTTGCGTTCGCCGGTGCCGAAGAGCGCGCGCCACAGGCGCACGAACAGGCCGGGCTGGTTCGAGCTCTCGACACGGGAGACCGGGGCCGGTGTGGAGGGCGAGACGCCCTTCACGGCGGGTTGCTCCGGCGCCTCGCGGTGGTCGCGCTCGGCGGAGGGCAGGGGCGGGGTGGGGGGTTCGGTGACGAGCTTGTAGCTCGTGCTGGCGGCGCCCGGCTGACGCACCTCGTCGTCGCGCTGGCGCTGGATCTCGTACTTCGGCATGTCCAGGTGCGGGTTCGGCACCAGCACGATGTTCACGCCGCAACGCTGCTCCACCGCCGACAGGATCGGGCGCTTCTCGTTGAGCAGGTAGGTCGCCACGCTCACGGGGAGCTGGGCCACCACGCGGGCGGTGCGCTCCTTCATGGCTTCCTCTTCCACGAGGCGCAGCACCGAGAGCGACAGGGACTCGATGCCGCGGATGTGGCCCTCGCCGTTGCACTGCGGGCAGATCACCTGGGTGGATTCACCCAGGGAAGGCCGCAGGCGCTGGCGGGACATCTCGAGCAGGCCGAAGCGGGAGAGCTTGCCCACCTGCACGCGGGCGCGGTCCACCTTGAGTGCGTCACGCAGGCGGTCCTCCACCTCGCGCTGGTTCTTCGGTGGGCCCATGTCGATGAAGTCGATGACGATGAGGCCGCCCAGGTCGCGCAAGCGGAGCTGCCTGGCCACCTCGTCGGCGGCCTCCAGGTTGGTGCGCAGCGCGG
>DASUBN010000342.1:0-12277 GCA_035763245.1 Gammaproteobacteria bacterium
CGGCGCCGGCATGGCGCAGGACGTTGAGACCCTCGGCATAGGCCTGCATGATCCCGTATTCGATGCCATTGTGGACCATCTTCACGAAGTGGCCGGCACCATGGCCGCCGCAATGCAGATAACCCTGCTCGGCGCTGCCGCCCTGCCCTTCTCGTCCGGGAGTGCGGGATACGGCGCTCAAGCCAGGTGCGAGCGCGGCGAAGATGGGGTCGAGATGGCGGACCGGCGCATCCTCACCGCCTATCATGAGACAGAACCCTTCCGTGAGGCCCCAGACGCCGCCGCTGGTGCCCACATCCACGTAATGGATGCGTTTCGATTTCAGGAACGCGGCCCGCGCCAGGTCGTCTCGGTAATGAGAGTTGCCGCCGTCCACGACGATGTCGCCCGGGGCGAGCAAGCCTTCCAGGGCCGCCACGGTGCCGCCCACCACCACCGCCGGCAGCATGATCCACACAACGCGAGGCGGCTCGAGCTTGCGCACGAGATCGGCGAGAGAATCGGCCGCGAGCGCGCCTTCCTGCTGCAGGGGCTTGGCCGCTTGCGCCGCTGCGTCGTAGACCACGCAGGCGTGGCCCTGACGCATCAGGCGTCGGGCCATGCCAGCCCCCATCCTGCCGAGGCCAATCATGCCAAGCTGCATCGCGCGCCTCCAGGGCTCATACGGACGGAATGCCCGGCTTTGAGCCGGGATAGTAGCGCTCTGCCTCTGCTTGGGGGTAGCGAGGGTGACCGGGGACTCTCAAGGATTCCCCTGGCCGGCAGCGTTCCGCCGCCGGCCGGGGTATCCGCTCCAGGAACGCTACTGGTTCCCGTATGCCTTTGCCTCAGAACTTGGCATTCAGGCTCAGCACGTACTGACGGCCCGTCTTGTACTCCTGCGCGAGCTGGGTCTTGCTCCCATTGTACTGGTAGTACGTGGAGTTCAGCAGGTTGATCGCGTTCAGGTTCACGGTCAGGTAGCTGTTGATGGCGTAGCCCGCCGCCGCATCCAGTTCCTTGAAGGCGTCAGTGTAGGTGGACGGAGCACCGGCCACGTAACCGCCGGCCAGATAGCTGCTGCGGTAGCTGTAGGCGATGCTGGCGTTAAAACCATACTTCTCGAAGTAGGGGCTGATGGCGTAGGTGTTCTTCGAGTTGTAGGGCATCGCGGCACCGCTGCTGGTGCTGGCATCAGAGTAGGTGTAGTTAGCCCGCAGACCGAAGCCGGTGTCGGCGAAGGCCTGCTGGTAGCTCACCGCGAAGCCCTTAACCGTGGCGGTACCACCGTCCACGGGCTGGGTCACGCTGTACTGGCAGACACCTGTCGCCGTGCACTGACCGGTAGCGATGAACGCCTTGCCCGGTCCGGCCTGGTACCCAGGCTGGGTCCAGGAGCCGTTGATGTGCACTTGGGTTGCGGCCGCGTTCACGATGTAGTTACGCACGTCCTTGTAGAATACCGAACCTGCCAGAGCGGAATCCGGGGAAAAGTACCACTCGTAGGATCCGTCCAGGTTCCAGGACTTGTAGGGGCTCAGGTTCGGGTTGCCAGCGGCGGCGGTGAGCACCGTGTCGTTGGCTTCGAAGTAAGGAGCCAGCTGGTTGTAGGGCGCGAAGGCGATGGTCTCGGACACCGCGCCGCGCAGCACCGTGTCTGGTGCCATGTCCCAGGCGATGTTGGCGGCAGGTAACACGTTGGTGTGGGTGCTGCCCAGAGTCTCCCAGCCATAGCCCGCCGGGAACGGCGTGCAACTAGCGAAAGTGTCTGCCGAGGCGCAAGGAGCCGGGACGTTGAAGCCCTGAGAAGTCAGCTTGGTCTGGACCACTCGGGCGCCTACGTTTCCATGCACGGGACCTTGGACGAAGTCACCTTGCACATAGCCCGCGGTGTCTTCCTGTACAACGTTCCAGGTGTTGTTCCAGTAGCCGTTGGCATCCGGATTCCCCGGATAGTTCGGAGAAGCCGAGAGCGGGTTGGCGCCAGCGATGGCCTGGAAACCAGAGGTCTGGACGTGAGAGATCATGCTTTGGGACAGCCCGAGGTCCGACATGCCTTTGAGATCGGTCAGCCCCCCGAAGCCGATCTGATCCAGGGTCTTGGTCTGGAAACCGCCGTAGATGTATTCGGCCTGGCTCTCCCAATGACCCGAATAGCGCAGGCCCACTCGCAGGGCGTTGAAAACACCATCCAGGTCCTTGGTGAAGTCGCCCTGGAGATAGGTATCGCGCGCCGCATAAGGCAACAGACTATGGTTGCCACCCCAACCATGATCCGCCCAGTAAGTCGGATCGTTGGCCGTGGTCGGGTTTGTGAAGGTGAAGCCCTGGCCCAGATTCCAGCTGAAGCTGTCCTCGTAGGCGATCTCTTTCAGCGTCTGGGTGATGGGGTTGGTGGAATCGCTCACACCCGCCTGAGTGGTGACGTTCCAGTCATAGCCACTGTACTTGGTACGCCAGTCTATGCCCTGGGTGGTGATCTCCGACTCGCGGGCGAAGTTGTCAGAGTAGGTGATTGCATCGGTGCCGCCGGAGCCCGCCGTATCGCCCTTGACCACGGTACCGGGTGCGGCCGTGCTGGCGCCCTGGGTAACGATACCGTCCACCACGTTGCTGAGGCTGGTGATGCCGCCCGGCGAAGCGGTAGCGAATGCATAGGTAGACTGGTTGGTGTTGGCCAGATCGTCCACCATGTACATGAGCGAGACGGTGCTCTCGAAGTTGTCCGTGGGCCGGAACTGGATGTTGGTAAACACCCCGTTGCGGCGCTCCACCTGATTGAAGTTGGCGGCGGAGAGTTCGTTGGGCATCACATCGGTCGCGGACAGGGCGCCGCTGTTGATCTGGTTCTGGACGTAGTTGTTTCCGGCCTTGGTGGCAGCGGCGGCCACCGTCGCCATATCCGTGTAGCCGTAGTTCTCCATGCCTTGGCGGTTTACCACTTCCTCGTAGTGCTGCAGCGAGACATCCACGCCGAAGGTGCTGGCATCGTTCTTATAGCTATAGAAGCCGGAAGCGGTAGGCTTCCCCTGGCTCACGAGGTCGTTGTAGTTGTAACCCACCGAACCCGCGGTGGTGTTGCTCTTAAGGCTGAGCGGATCCGCGGTATGCATGATGATGGTGCCACCGAGGCTCCCCTCCGGCAGCCGCGCCTCGGGACTCTTGTACACTTCCACCTTGCCCACGAGCTCGGCAGGCAGCAGGGAGAAATTGAAGCCGCGATTCGGGCTATCGCCGAACAGCCACATGGCCTGGGCCACGGGGTGGCCGTCCAGGAGGCTCAAGTTCAGACTGGGATCCAGGCCGTCGATACTCACGCGCTGGGTGGCCGGCATGCTGTGGTCCAGGGTCACGCCGGGGATCAGGGCCAGGGCTTCCGCCACGTTGGTGGTGGGGAACTTGCCGATATCGGTGGCGGTCACCGCGTCCACCACGGCGTCCGCGTTGCGCTTGGTCTGCAGCGAGGCAGCGAGGCTGGCGCGGATGCCGACCACGGAGACTTCGCCCAGGGTCATGGTGTTGGGCTGCTCCTTGTTGTTCTTCCCGGTGTCAGAGCCGGTCTGGGTGCCGGTGTCCTGGGTCGCGGGCGGCGTGCTCGCCTGGGTCGTATCGCTCGGGGGATTGTCACCCCGGGCGGCGGTCGCCAGCGCGAGGCACAGGCCCGCGATGAGACTCAATGGTAGAAGGATCTTCTTACGGTAATTCATGACGCTCTCCCCTCATGGTCAAGCCATGTCGAAAGTTTCGGGCGATGGCAATGGCGGCCGGCGCTCGCAACGCCGGTCCGCCGCCGGTATCGACGCGGTCATCACTCATCTTCAAGGCTCTCCAGGTACCAGCCGGCCGCGCCGATCACGCCGAGCTGCCCGTGTTCCATCAGTCGTACAGGGATCCGTTCCAGGAAGGCGTGCATGCGCCCCTTGTCCAGGAAGCGAGCCACGAAGCGGCTCTGCACCAGGAACTCGCGCATGCCCGGCAGGATGCCGCCCGTGAGGTAGACGCCGCCGCGGGCACCGTAGAGCAGCGCCAAGTTGCCGACGAAGCCGCCGAGAAGCGCGCAGAACATCTCCAGGGTCTCGTGGGCCACGGGATCGCTGCCGTCGAGAGCACCGACGGTGATGGTCTCGGGAGTGGTGGCCTGGGCGGGGCGGCCATGCAACTGGGAGAGCACGCCGTAGAGCGTGACCATGCCGGGACCGCAGAGGATGCGTTCGTGGGAGACGTAATCGCCTGTCTTGGCGAGCACGGCCAGCACCTCGCGCTCGCGGGCGTTGCCCGGGGCGAGGCTGGTCTGGCCGGCCTCGGTGGCGAGCACCACGCTGCGTTTCTTGCCGGGGATGCACACCGCGGAGCCGAGGCCCGTGCCCGGACCCACCACGATGAGCGGACCCGAGCCGATCTCGGGACCGGCCAGGAGCGTGGTCTTGGAGGAATCCACGTGGCTCGCGGCGTGGGCCACGGCCTCGAAGTCGTTGATGATGGAGAGCGCCTCGATGCCGAGGCTCTGCCGCAGGGTCTGTTCCGACACCTGCCAGGGCAGGTTGTAGTTGATGACCTTGCCATCGATAACGTAGCCAGCGACGGCGAGCGCACAGCTCTTCACCGGCGTCTTCGCTTCCTTGGCGATGAAGTCGCGGAGGATGTCGGCGAGCTCGGGATAATCGGCGCAAAGGTATTTGCGGTAGGCGAGGATCTTGACCGCCGAGCCACGCTCGCGCTGCACCAGGCTGATGCGCGCATAGGTGCCGCCGACGTCGGCCGAGATGAACGGCGCGTCCTTCAAATCCGCGCTCTGGGCTTGCGATTGGCGAATGAGCTCAACCACACGCGTTCTGCCTCCATCCGTATCCACATGACCTGCTCTGGGCAGGGCGGGCCGAAGTGTGATAGAAAAATGACAACGTTGTCAATATGAGCCAGAGAATGGGAGTACACTCCAATCGGACACGGGTCTCTACCGTTATACGGGGTCACCGTCCGAAAAAATTGATTAAATATGTTTCTAAATCAATAGATTATATTTTAATCTGATCCTAAAGCCTGAACGGGCAGCGGGGTTTTGCTAACCTGGACCCCCACGCCCGGTGCGGGGGTGACAGCCCAGACAGGACAAGACAGGACATGCTGTCGCGTGCATAAGACAATAATGTCCGGGTCAAGGACATTCAGGAACGGGAGGCCGACATGCCATTCGCAGACGCGGGGTCCAACCGCAACCCCTGGGGGCCGATCCTCGCCATCGGCGCGCTGTTCTTTATCTTCGGCTTCGTCACCTGGCTCAACGGCCCGCTGATCGCCTTCGTGCAGGTGGCCTTCGACGTGAGCGACGTGAGCGCCTTCCTCATCCCCCTGGCGTTCTATCTCTCCTACTTCTTCCTGGCCATCCCCTCCTCCTGGATCCTCAAGGCCACGGGCATGAAGAAGGGCATGGCGCTGGGGCTCTTCGTGATGGCGATCGGCGCACTGCTCTTCGGCCAGTTCGCCTCGATGCGGATCTTCGCCGGCGCGCTCACGGGTCTGTTCATCATCGGCGGGGGCCTGGCGCTCCTGCAGACCGCCGCCAACCCCTACATCAGCATCCTGGGGCCCATCGAGAGCGCCGCTCAGCGCGTCGCGCTCATGGGCATCTGCAACAAGACTGCCGGCGCGCTGGCGCCCATCGTGCTCGGCACCCTGGTGCTGCGCGGCTTGGACTCCATCCAGCAGCAGGTGAAGGACGCCACCACACCCGAGGCCCGCGACGCGGTACTCACCACCTTCGCCGACCACATCCATATGCCCTATATGGTGATGGCGGGGGTGCTGGCGGCGCTCGGCATCTGGGTGTTGCGCTCCTCACTGCCGGAAGTGAGCGCCAGCAGTGCCAACGCCGAGACGGACGCAGGCGGCCATGCCAGCGTCCTGCGCTATCCACACCTCCTGCTCGGGGTGCTGTGCCTGTTCCTCTACGTGGGCGTGGAAGTGATGGCGGGCGACGCCATCGGTACCTACGGCCGGGCCTTCGGCCTGCCGCTCGACGAGACCAAGTTCTTCACGTCCTTCACCCTGGTGGCCATGCTCCTGGGGTACCTGGCAGGACTCGCCTTCATCCCCCGCTTCGTGTCACAGGAGCGCTATCTCGCCGGCTCCGCGGTGCTTGGGGTGCTACTCACCTTCGCGGCCTTCGCGACCCAGGGCCACGTCTCGGTGGGCTTCGTGGCGGCCCTCGGGTTCGCCAACGCCATGATGTGGCCCGCCATCTTCCCGCTCGCCATCCGGGGTCTTGGCAGGCACACGGAGTTCGGCTCGGCGCTGCTCATCATGGGCATCGCTGGGGGCGCGGTGATCCCGCAGCTATTCGTGCATCTAAAACAGCACCTCAACTTCCAGACCGTATTCCTCATGTTGATGGTGCCCTGTTACCTGTATATCCTCTTCTACGCGGTGTACGGTTACGGGACCGGCCTGAAGGGCGCCGGATCCGGCGCGACAGGGCGCGCATGAGGCCGGATCGCGCTTCCTGAAGATATTGCAACCCGGCCGGCTTCCCGAAGCGGACGCGGAGCTTACGTGAGCATCGCCACCATCAAAGACGTCGCCCGCCGTGCCCAGGTCTCCATCAAGACCGTGTCGCGGGTGATCAACCACGAGGCCGCGGTGCGCCAGGACACCCGGGCGCGGGTGCAGAAGGCCATCGAGGAACTCAAGTACCGTCCCGACCTCTCCGCCCGCAGCCTACGCGGTGCCAAGGCCTACGCCATCGGCCTCGTCTACGACAACCCCAACGCCCATTACATCATCGGCATGCAGCAGGGCGTGCTCTCGGTGTGCCGCGAGCTCGGCTTCGGCCTGCAGATCCACCCCTGCGATTATTCGGCCCCGGGCCTCGCGCGCGAGCTCATCGAGCTCGTGCAGCGCGCGCACCTTGCGGGCCTGGTGCTCGCGCCGCCCATGTCGGAGCACATGCCGCTGATCCGCACCCTCGCCGAGCACAAGATCCCGCTGGTGCGCATCATCTCCGCCACCGAGGACCCGAAGGACGGCTACGCCTGCGTGTTCGTGGACGATCGTGACGCGGCCTACGACATCACCGAGCACCTGATCCAGCTCGGCCACACGCGCATCGGCTTCCTGTGGGGCGGCAAGAAGCACCGCTCCAGTCCGGAGCGCTTCAAGGGCTACGAGGACGCGCTCAACGACTACGGCATCGAGATCGACAAGAAACTGATCGTGGCGGGGGACTATTCCTTCGACGACGGCTTCCGCGGGGCCCGCACGCTCCTGGCCCTGAAGGACCGCCCTACGGCCATCTTCGGCTCCAACGACGAGATCGCCGCCGGCGTGCTGGCGGCGGCGCGCACCGCGGGGCTCAACGTGCCCTACGACCTCTCTATCGCCGGCTTCGAGGACAGCCCCTTCTCACGCCAGTCCTGGCCGGCGCTCACCACCGCGCGCCAGGCCACCAAGACGGTGGCGCGCCACGCCGCACGGCTCCTGATCGCGCAGTTGCGCGGCGACGCCGAGAGCTTGCGCAACGAAGGTTTCAGCCCTGAGCTCGTGGTGCGCGGTTCCACGGCCCCGCCCCGACCCCCGGGCTGATGTCTCACTCCCCGGCTATGCGGTCCTGAGATTCCTCCAAGCTGCCGCCCGACTCCACACCGCGCTGCACGAAAGCCGCTGCCCCGGAAGGCCCCCAACTGCCGGCACCGTAAGGCAAGGGAACGGCATTCGCTTGGCTCCAGGCCTGCACGATGGGATCGATCCAGCGCCAGGCGGCCTCGATCTCATCCCGATGCATGAAAAGCGTGAGCTTGCCGCGCACCACGTCCAGGAGCAGCCGCTCATAAGCATCGAGCTGTCGTACCCGGAAAGCCTCCGCGAAGTCCACGTTCAGGGAGACGGGACTCAAGTGCAGCCCGTCGGAGTCCGGGTATTTGCTCATGAGCAGGAGCTTGATGCCTTCGTCCGGCTGCAGGCGCAGCACCAGGCGGTTGGGGGCGATGGAGCCGCCGTCGGCGAAGATGGAATGGGGGATGGAGCGGAAGCGGATCTCGATCTCCGCCAACTGCTCCGGCAAGCGCTTGCCCGTGACCAGATAAAAGGGCACACCTGCCCAACGCCAGTTGCTGAGCTCTGCCTTCAGGGCCACGAAGGTCTCGGTACCGGAGGTGTCCTTGCCGATATCCTCCAGGTAACCGGGGACCATGCCATCCGCCGTAAGCCCGCCCCGGTATTGGCCACGTACCGTGACGCGCCCGGCGTTACTGAAGTCGATAGGCTTCAAGGCACGCAGTACCTTGAGCTTCTCATCGCGGATGGCATCGGGATCGAGTGATGTCGGCGGCTCCATGGCGATCATGCATAGGAGCTGCAAGAGGTGGTTCTGCACCATGTCCCGGAGCGCACCGGTGGCATCGTAGTAGGGACCGCGGCCGCCGACGCCTAAGGTCTCCGCCACGGTGATGCGCACCTGTTCGATGTGGCTCGTGTTCCAGAGCGGCTCGAACAGCGCATTGCCGAAGCGCAGCGCCAGCAGGTTCTGTACCGTCTCCTTGCCGAGGTAATGGTCGATGCGGAAGATCTGCCGCTCTGGGAATGCGGCGCCGATGGCGTCGTTGATAGTGACGGCGCTTTGGAGATCCCGGCCCAGAGGCTTCTCCACCACGAGGCGCGAATCGGGACCGTTCAGCCGGTAGCGGGCCAGCCGCTGGCAGACGTCAGCGTAGAGCACCGGGCTCACGGAGAGATAGAACACCCGCACTCGTGTCCCGCCCGCGAGACAATGGCCCGCGAAGCTCTCCCAACCCTCGTCCTTACTCGCATCCAGAGCGTGATAACTCACCCGCGCGAGAAAGGCCGTCAGGGACTCCTCGTCCGCCTCCGGCACTGCGCGCTTGAGCGCGGCCTTCACCGCTGAACGGTATTCGACCGCGCCGTGCGCCTCCCGGGCTACGCCCAGGACGCGGCTCGTCTCGCCCATACGCCCGTCCAGGAACTGCCGATACAGGGCCGGCAACAGCTTGCGCAGGGCGAGATCGCCGGTGGCACCGAAGAGGATGAAATCAAAAGCCACGAGAGAGGGCGAAGGACTATTCATGGATAAATAATACCACTATAATACCAACACGACCACAAACCAAGCCATTTTCTAAATTGGTATTATATTGGTCTTAACAACGACATGAACACAAACCTACTCACCGAATTCGAGCGCTCCGCCAGCAGCGGCCCGGCGCCGGCTTACCTGCGCCTGCGGCGCGTGCTCCGGGAGAACGTGGAGAAGGGCCGTCTCGGCCCCGGCCAAGCACTACCCAGCGAGCGCGAACTCGCCCAGCAACTGGACCTCTCGCGCGTCACCGTGCGTAAGGCCCTCGCCGGACTCGTGGAGGATGGCGTGCTGATCCAACGTCGCGGCGCCGGCACCTTCGTGGCCGAGCGCATCGTGAAACCGCTCTCGAAGATGACGAGCTTCACCGAGGACCTGCGCGCCCGCGGGCTCAATCCACGCTCGGTGTTCTTGGAGCGCTCCGTGGGCGAGGTCACACCGGAGGAAGCCATGGCGCTGAACCTCTCACCCGGCAGCCTCGTGGTGCGGCTCTACCGTCTGCGCTACGCCGGTGAGGAACCGCTGGCGGTGGAGCGCAGCGCCATCCCTCATTCCATCCTCCGGGATCCGGAGCGGGTAGTGGACTCCCTCTATACCGTGTTCGACGCGCTGGATTGCCGCCCGGTGCGCGCTCTGCAGCGCCTGCGCGCCGTGAACCTCAGCGCCGCCCAGGCCAAGCTGCTGCAGCTCGGCACCGGTAGCGCCGCGCTGGCGGTGGAGCGGCGCAGCTTCCTCGCCGACGGCCGGGTGGTGGAATTCACCACCTCCTGGTACCGGGGCGATGCCTACGATTTCGTGGCGGAGCTGCAGGGCGAATGAACGCGCGCACGCTCCCCAGGGATCCGACCCGTACCCTCATGTATGCCGAGGCAGCGGATGCGGCGGGCGCCGTGGAACGCCAGCTCGAGGACAACGACGTCATAGTGTCCGGCCTGGCGAAACTCCTGCACTCCCATCCACCGCGGCTCGTGGTCTCGTGCGCACGGGGCAGTTCCGACCACGCCGCCACTTATGCCAAATACGTGATCGAGACGCAGCTCGGCTGCATCACTGCTTCCGCCTCCCTCTCGGTGAGCTCTGTATACGACGCGCCTCAGAAGCTGGCGGATGTCCTTTATCTCGTGATCTCCCAGTCGGGCCGCAGCAGCGACCTCATGCGCTCGGCCGAGGCGGCCAAGGCCGCTGGTGCCCTGGTGGTGGCGCTGGTGAACCGGGAGGATTCCCCTCTCGCCGCCATCGCCGACACCGTTGTTCCGCTCAGGGCCGGCATCGAACGCAGCGTGCCCGCCACCAAGAGTTATCTCGCGGCACTCGCCGCCACCCTGCATCTCGTGGCCCGCTGGAAGGACGACGACAGATTGATGCGAGCGCTTGCTGCCACGCCGGCGGCTTTGCGCGCCGCCTACACCCTCGACTGGTCGCCGTTGGTGGAGGGCTTGGTCTCCGCCCAGGACATGTACGTACTAGGGCGGGGCTATGGCCTCGGCATCGCCCAGGAAGCGGCGCTCAAATTCAAGGAAGCCTGCGGCCTGCACGCTGAGGCCTTCAGCAGCGCGGAAGTGAAGCACGGACCCATGGCCCTGGTCGGCGCCGGCTTCCCGCTCCTGCTCTTCGCCCAGGACGACGCCACCCTCCCGGGCGCCCTGGAGACGGCGCGGGAATTCCGGGCCCGGGGCGCGCGGGTCTGGACCGCCGCTCCCGGCGACGACCATCCGGACGCCCTGCCGCTGGCGCCTGCGCCCCATCCTTTGTGCCAACCGCTCCTGGCGGTGCAAAGCTTCTATAAGGCGGTGAACGCCCTGGCCCTGGCACGGGGCCATGACCCGGACGTGCCGCCCCACTTGAACAAGGTGACGGAGACGGTATGAGTCTCGCCCTCAAGAACGGCCGCGTGCTCACGGAGCAAGGATTCCGGGAAGATCTCGCGGTGCTCCTGGATGACGCACACATCGAGGCGTTGCTGCCCGCCAAGGATCCGCGGGTGAGAGCGGCTGAGAGCCATGACCTGGACGGTGCCACCTTGTTACCCGGCTTCATCGATACCCAGGTGAACGGCGGTGGCGGTGTGCTCTTCAACAGCGCACCGACGGTGGAAGGCATCCGCGCCATCGCCGCGGCCCACCGCCGCTATGGCACCACCGGGCTGCTGCCCACTCTCATCAGCGACAGCGTCGAGACCATGCACGACGCCATCCGTGCCGTGGACGCGGCCATGGCAGAAGGATTGCCGGGCGTGCTCGGCATTCACATCGAGGGACCTTACATCGCGCCGGCCCGCAAGGGCGTGCACGACGCGGCCGTGCTGCGCGTGCCAGACGCAGAGGAAGTGGCCCTCGCCACTTCACTGCGTCGCGGCAAGACCCTGCTCACCCTCGCCCCGGAACGGGTGCCGGTGGACACGGTGCGCAAACTGGTGGCGGCGGGCGTGATCGTGTCTGTTGGCCACACGGCGGGCGAATACGCGGCGGTGCGCCACGCTCTCGATGCGGGCGCACGCGGCTTCACCCATCTCTATAACGCCATGACACCGCTGCAGAGTCGCGCGCCCGGTGCCGTAGGTGCGGCGCTGGAAGACCGGGAGAGCTGGTGCGGCATCATCGTGGACGGTCACCACGTGCACCCCGCGAGCCTCAAGGTGGCGCTCGCGGCCAAGCCCCGGGGCAAGGTGTTCCTGGTGACGGACGCCATGCCCACGGTAGGCGCCGCCAACCCCAGCTTCCTGCTCAACGGCGAGACCATCACCGAGCGCAACGGCATCGTCCAGACCGCCGATGGGGTGCTGGCCGGCTCGGCGCTGAGCATGATCGCGGCGTTGCAGAACGCGGTGCGCATGCTTGGCCTGCCTCTAGAGGAGGCGGCGCGCATGGCCGCGACCTACCCGGCGGATTTCCTAGGGCTCGGCATCACCCATGGCCGCATCGCGCCCGGCTGCCGCGCCGACTTCACGGTGGTGGACGCGGAGCTCGAGGTGGTGGAGACCTGGATCGGCGGTCTGAGCCAGCGAGCCTGAATGACGAGGAACGCTTCCCACATGTGTGCATCGTTGCGTCGGCTTTCCTGGATCCCGGTGTTCGCCCTCCTCGTCGCCGTGATCGGCACCGCCAAGGCCGACGATGCTCCTCTGTCTCTCATCCCCATGCCCGCCCATGTGCAGCGCCAAGCGAGCGTGTTCGTGCTGAACGCGGGCGACGGCATAGCCGTCCAGGCGGGGGA
>DASUBN010000343.1:0-4894 GCA_035763245.1 Gammaproteobacteria bacterium
GAGGCCGCGGTGCTCAGCACAACCGCGACCTCTGTATTCCCGGCTATGGCAGAGTTTAAAGGGGCTTACGCACCCAGCCCTGCTCGGTATGCAACACCTCGTAGGTGGGCCAGTAGCTCAGGTCCAGCTTCAGGGTCACCACTTGGCTGGTGCCGTCCCAACCTTGCACCGTCACCCGCACGTTGTCCCGGTCCTTGAGGCCGCGCACGGCCGCCTCGAAGGCATCCATGTCCGGGGTGGGCTGGTCGTTGACCCGTACGATGCGCAGGCCCGCCGTGAGCCCGTAGCGGCTCGCCGGCGAACCGAAGTTGTAATAGCCGATCAGGAGGCCTCTGCGCGGGACGTCGCGCTGGGCGGCGGCGGCGTGCTGCGGCTCCTGCAGCAGGGCGCCGGCCCACATCAGGATGCGCTCGGTGCCGTCCCCGTCCAGGGTCGTGGTCCCGACCTTGACGTCCTGCACCTTGCCGTCGCGCAGCACCGTGAGATCGACCTCGGCCTGCTGGCTCGCCTTCTCCACGGCGCGGAAATCCGCCACCGGCTTGCCGTCGATGGCGAGCAGGAGATCCCCGCTCTGCAGGAGCTTGTCGCCGGGAGTGTCGGCGGTGGTACGCACGATGGCGAGGGCCTCGCGCCGCGCCGGGTCCACGGCTCCGAGCCTGGTGACCCAGTCGTCAGGCAGGCCCAGGCGCCGGGCCTGGGATAGGGCGATGGGATAGAGCTCCACGTCCAGGCTGCGCAGCGGCGTACCATGTTCCACGGCCTTCACCATGTCCTGCACCAAATCCGCCGGGATGCCCTTCTGCACTTCCTGGGTGCGGCTGCCGTCGTCATAGGCAAAGCTCACCCACAGCGCGGTGACCTTGTCCTGCTTGTCCAGCACCACGCCGGTGACGTTGTCGGCGGCGTTGACGAGGCTCAAGGCCTCCAGGTTCGTATCCCGGAAGCGGAAGCTGCGGGACAGCGGGAACAGCACCGGGTCGATGGTGGAGACCCGGGTGTCTAGGCTCGTGAGCGTGCCGTCCGGCTGGAAGCCCACGAGCTTCACCGCATCGCCCGCACGGGAGGCCTTGGTGGAGAAGCTCACCGCCTTCACCGGAGTGGCGCCGAGGAGCTTGGGGTCGTACTGGATCACGGTGAGGTTGTGCAGGGGGTGCACATACACCACCTTGCCGGGGATCTCCACCGAACCCGCGAAGGTAATCTTCACGTCGCCCATGGTCACAGGCACCGTGTCACGGTCGGTGACGATCAGGCCCTTCCTGGCGTCCACCACCACGCCGGCGCCCAGGTAATGGGTCTCTCCCACGCCGTCCACGGCATAGGGCATGTCGAACTTGATGAACACCAGCGAAGGCGCGAGTGCGTTCATGGCCGGATCCGGGTAGCGCGGATAGGCGACGCTCACAGGCTCGGGCGGGCTGGCGGGCGACGCATCCGGCAGCGCGGTGCAGGGCCACTTGCCGGTGACGGGGTCGAGGTTGCAGCGGTCGGCCGCGTACCAGCGCCGGTCCACGGTGATCACGCCGAGCGAAGTCTGCTTGCGGTTGGCGAGGTTGAAATAGCGCATGCGGACCTGGGCCCCGTCCGGCAGGCCGGAGAGGATCGCCTGCAGGTCGTCGAGGCGGTCCACGGACTGGCCGTCGAACTCCGTGATCACCGCACCGCGCTGAATGCCGGCGGTGCCGAACACGTAACCCGGGCTTGCCACATACACGCCGTGGATGGGGACATTGTAGCCCCGGGCCGCCTGGTACGACAGGTTGTTGAGGGTCGCTCCGCCGAATTCCAGGTAGGAGACCGGCGAGAGACTGTTGAGGTCCTGCACCTTGATGCGCACCGTCGACGCCTCTCCGCCGCGCAGGATGCCCACGTCTAGGGTCTTGCCCACGGAGCTGTCCATCTCCTCGTCCAAGGGCACGAAGGTGGAGAGTTCCTTGCCGCCCACCGAGAGCAGCACGTCGCCGGGCTGCAGCAGGCCGGCCGCCGGGCCGCCGCCCAGCACCTGATCCACCACCAGGAGGCCGGTGGCTTCGGGGTGGCGTCTGCGCAGATCCGCTTCCCGGTCCGCCGAGAGACCGAGGCGCTCCAGCTCGTCGTAGTACTCGTGGCGGAAGGTCACCTGCCAGGTGCCCCGCTCCACGGGCTTGCCCACCTGCACCAGCGCGAGCGCGCGCACCACCCGGTCGAGCGGCAGGAAGTAACTGGAAGACGCGTCGTTGCGGGCACCGGCGTTCAAGGCGATCACGTCGCCGTCGATGTCGATTACGGGCGATCCCGAGGAGCCGCCGGTGGTCCCGGATACCGCCTGGAAGTAGAAGGTGTTGAAGTCGTTGTAGCCGCCGGCGCCGTAGACCGGGGCGTCGCGGTCGAGGCGCGCCAGGGTGCCGGAGAGGATGGAGAGCTGCTCGCCGGCGTCGTTGCCGATGATGCGGATATCCTCTCCCACTCGCGCCTGGTCTGGGGCCAGCTTCAGGGACACCGGATGGATGAACTTGAGCGCGGCCGGGTCGTATTGGTAGAGGCCGAAGTCATGCACCGGGTCGTGGTATAGGGGCTTGAGGGCCACCACCTCATGGTCCTGGAACACCGCCTCCGCCACCACCGGTCCCGGGGTCACCACGTGACGGTTGGTGAGGATGATGCCGTGCTCGGCATCCACCACGAAACCGGTGGCTTGCCCGGTGAGGTTCCATTCGGTGTCGAAGGCCCGCGGCGCGTCCACGCGGATGGAGACCACCGAAGGCGAGACCCGCGCCAGGGTGGCGGCCCAGGCTTGTTCCGTGTCTGCGGCGGAAACCGGGAAGGCAGCGAGGAAACCGGATAACAATAGGAAAGAGGGCAACAGGCGTTTCATGGGGCTTACCGGGAAAGGTTCAGATGGTTTTGGAGTCTGTGATGTCTGCAAAAGCTCTATAACTCAAAGCTTCGTACCGAAAGCATGCTTGTATTGAGATTCGAATTCGTCGCGAGTGAAATGGTGGTTCTGGGTGCCGCGGGAAGCAATCTTAATGGCCCCCATGAGCGAGGCCATCTGCCCGGTGGTCTCCCAATCCAATCCGTGCAACAAGCCGTAGAGGATGCCGGCGCGGAAGGCATCACCGCAGCCTGTGGGATCAACCATCGCTACGGGTTTCGCTGCAGGGATATCCAGCCGCCGTCCGCCGGCATAGATCACCGCACCTTTTGCACCCCAGGTGACGATCATGCCCTGCACGCGCCGAGCGATCTCATGCGCGGAAAGCCCCGTCTTGCGCTCTAATATCTGGGACTCGTAGTCGTTCACCACCACCCAGTCAGCCATCTCGATGAAGGCTTTGCATTCTTCACCGGAGAAAAGCGGCATGCCCTGCCCGGGGTCGAAGATGAAGGGGATACCCGCATCCTTGAATTGGCGCGCGTGTTGCAGCATGGCCTCGCGGCCGTCGGGGGCCACGATGCCGAGTTTCACTCCGGCCAGGGTCGGCACCGGCTGGGTGTGGGCCTGATCCATGGCGCCAGGATGAAAGGCGGTGATCTGGTTGTCATCCACGTCCGTGGTGATGAAGGCCTGAGCGGTATAGGCCCCGGTGATCTCCTTGATATGGGTGCGCGGGATGCCGTGCTCATCCATCCATTGGGCGTAAGGACCAAAGTCCCCGCCCACGGTGGCCATGGGCAATCCCTGCTCGCCCAGCAGCTTCAGGTTATAGGCGATGTTGCCGGCAGTGCCACCGAACTCCCGGCGCATGTCCGGCACCTGGAAACATACGTTCAGAATGTGGATCTTGTCGGGGAGGATATGGTTCTTGAAAGGCTCCGGGAACACCATGATGGTGTCGTAGGCCATGGAACCGCAGATGAGTACCGACATTCCAAAATCCTTATATGGAGGTAGGACAACCTAAGAAGAGGCTACCTGAAAGGCGTCACGAGCGCAGGCAGGGCGAGGCGCGGGATGAAAAGCAATCGAAGCGTACTCTTGGTGTACATAAGGGTCCGCCACATGCAGCGAACGGGCGGACCATAGTCCGCCCCGGGCCACCCGCAAAGCGAGTGCGCGGGCCTCCCGCTCGTCGCTCCCGCACATCCCAGTGCTCCGCGGCATGTCGTCATGCCCATCACGAACAAAGCCATGCCAAGCGCAGCAGCTTTTCAGAGGAAGATGCAGGCCCAGACGATGACGGCGAGCAACAGGCTGATCATCACCGCCGCCGAACCCAGGTCCTTGGCGAGGCCCGAGAGGGCGTGGCGCTCTATGCTGATACGATCCACCACCACCTCGATGCCGGTGTTGAGGAGCTCCACGATAAGCACCTGCAGCACCGCCGCGGCGAGCAGCGCCCGTTCCACGCCGCTGTGTCCGAGCCAGAGGGCGAGAGGCAGCAGCACCACCAGGCCTGAGACCTCGAGACGGAAGGCTTCCTCGTGGCGGAAGGCCCAGGCCAAGGCGGTGAAGCCCACGCGGGTGGCGCGCACCAGGCGCGCCACCCCAGAAAGACCGTCGGTGGCGCGGGCGGTGTCGGTCATCCCAGAGCCTTCAGGGCGGCTTCGTAGTTGGGCTCGTTGGAGATATCGGAGACCATCTCCGCGTGCAGCACCTTGTCGTCGGTACCCAGCACCACCACGGCGCGGGCGGTCACGCCGGCCAGGGGACCGTCCATGATGCGCACGCCGTAGTCGTCGGCGAACTTCTGGCCGCGCATCATCGAGAGCGTGACCACGTTGTCGAGATGCTCGTTACCGCAGAAACGCCCCTGAGCGAAAGGCAGGTCGGCGGAGACCATGAGCATCACCGTGTCGGCGTGCTGCTTGGCGTGCTCGTTGAACTTGCGGGTGGACATCGCGCACACAGGGGTGTCGATGCTGGGGAAGATATTGAGAATCTTCTTCTTGCCCTTGTAATCGCCGAGGGAGA
>DASUBN010000344.1:0-12979 GCA_035763245.1 Gammaproteobacteria bacterium
ATGAAGATCACACTGTCCTTGCCGCTCTGCAACAGCTCCTGCTCGGCGTTGCTCACGCCCTCGGCGAGATAGTCGGTCGCGTGGAAGGGCACGCGCGCCGCCCAGGGAGAGGCCTGGACGGCGGCCTGGGCACGGGCGAGCAGGGTCTCGCGGAAATGCAGGCTCTCGGTCACCGAATCGTGCCCCTGCATGGCCGACTCGGCCCGGTGCTCCAGGTGTTTGTCGACGCCGTAGAGTAGCCCGGCCCCCGCCATGCTCACGAACAGGAACACGCCGGTGGCCACGCCCTTATCCAGGTTGCCGTTCACGTAGACGGAGAGGTTGGCGGGCATATCTGAATAGACGATCTCGGTGTCGCCCAGGGTCCGCAGGTCCTCCTTGTCCACGGGCAGCGCCGTGCAGGCACACAGGGCCGCCAGCAGCGCGGCCGGGACGATGAGACGCATGACCCCCTCCTTTTATTCCCTGGGATCGCCGAATCCGACGCCCGGCACCCGACCGCCACTATATAGCGATTCCTCATCCGACAGGATAGAGTCAGAGCACCTATGAACAAGCACACGCAGTCTTCCGGCAGCAAACAACTCCCCCGCAAGCTCGGACCCTGGACCGGCATCGCCGTGGTGGTGGGCGTCATCATCGGCAGCGCCATCTACCAGGTGCCCTCCTCCATCGCCGCCGAGACCGGCAGTCTCGTGGGCGTGACGGTGGTGTGGGTGGTGGGCGGACTCATCTCCCTCTTCGGCGCCCTCTCGGTGGCGGAACTCGCCACCATGTACCCCGAGGCCGGCGGCCCCTACGCCTACCTGCGCGAGGCCTTCGGCCGGCCGCTCGCCTTCCTGTTCGGCTGGATGTGGCTGCTCACCACCCCCTTCTCCTGGGCCGCCCAGGCACTGGCCTTCGCCTATTATCTCGGCACCCTGGTGCCGCTCGGCAACGCCGGCACCCACGCCGTGGCGGCGGTGCTCATCACCATCATCAGCGCCCTCCAATACCGCTCGGTGAGCATCGGCGCCCTGGTGCAGAACATCTCCACCGGCACCAAGCTCGTGATGCTCATGGGCCTCGCCCTGGCGTTGTTCCTGCTCGCGCCCCAGCCCGCCGCCAACTTGGTGAGTGCGGCTCAGGGTACCCTCAAGTGGGGTGGCTTAGGGTTAGCGCTCGTGGCCTCGCTCTGGGCCTACGATGGCTGGGCGAACCTGACGCCGCTCGCGGGCGAGATGCGCGAGCCGCAGCGCAACCTGCCGCGGGCCTTCATCGGCGGCACCCTGGTGACCCTCGCGGTCTACCTCATCATGAACGCCGCTTTCCTCATGGCCCTGCCCTTCGGCGCGCTCTCGGCCTCGAAGGCGGTGGCGGCAGACGCGGTGACGGCGGTGCTGGGCCACGGCGGCACGGTGGTGGTGGCGCTGCTCGTCATGGTTTCCACCTTCGGGTCCCTCAACGGCAGCACCATGTCCGATCCGCGGGTGTTCTATGCCATGGCGGAGGACGGCCTGTTCTTCAAGTCCGTGGGCAAGATCCACCCGCGCTTCGAGACGCCCCACGTGGCCATCCTCTTCAGCTGGGTGCTCGCGGTGATCTATGTGCTGCTGCGGGATTACCTGCAGCTCGCCGCTGCGTATGTCCTCGGCATCTGGCCGTTCCTGGCACTCTCGGTCATCGGCCTCTTCATCCTGCGTCGCCGCAAACCGGACTTGGCGCGGCCCTACAAGACCTTCGGTTACCCGCTGATCCCGGCGCTGTTCGTGCTCGGCACCTTCCTGGTCATAGGAGGCTCCCTATACGCCGATCCCTGGTCTACCTGCATCAGCCTCGGCGTCACCCTGGCGGGGTTGCCGATCTATTGGCTCTGGACCCGCTGGGTCGCTACCCACGGCCGCTAAGCAGGTTCGAAACTCCCGCCATCGGATACCGTGCCACGCATCCGGCTCCGCCGCCAATCCAGGCTGACATCCTGTCGACCAGTCCGCCGCATGCCGCGAACTCCCGTGCTCAGCTCCTGGGCACGTTCTGATCCAGAAAACCCCTCATCAGTTCCGCGATCTCCGGCATCGCCTCGTCCAGGGCGAAGTGACCCGCGTTGAGCAGGTGCACTTCCGCATTAGGCAGCAGCTTCTCGTAGGTAAGCGCGCCCGCCACCGTGAACGAGGTGTCGTACTTGCCCCAGACTACCAGGGTCGGCGGCTGATGCTGCTTGAGCCAGTCCTGCCAAGCCGGGAACGCCTCCTGGTTGTGGCGGTAGTCGTAGAAGAGGTCCAGCATCTTCTGTTCCTCGCCCGGGCGGCTCAGGAACGCGTATTCGTCGTTCCAGGCATCTGGATCGAAGCGTTCCGGATGAGGCGAGGTACCCACATGCCGGCCGCGGTCCGCGTCCAGCGACGAGAGGTTCGCCTGGATTTTGCCCTCGTAGGCGGCCCGGTCAGCCCAGAAGGCGCGCCGGATCAACCACAGCTTGGACTCGCCCTCCTCGCTGATGTTGGCGTTCTGCACGATGAGGCCCTGCACCCGCTCCGGGTGGGCGATGGCGAGCTTGAGGCCCACGTCGCCGCCGTAGTCGCACATGTAGAGGCTGTAGTGTTTGAGCCCCAGGGCTTGGGTGAAGTCGTCCATCACCTGGGTGATGCGGTCGAAGGTATAGGCGAACTGATCCTCCGGCGGCGCATCGCTGAGCCCGAAGCCAGGGTAGTCCGGCGCGATGAGGTGATAGCGGTCCGCGAGCAGCGGCATAAGGCCCTGGAACATGCGGGAGGAGGTAGGGAAGCCGTGCAGCAGCAGGACCACCGGCGCGTCCTTCGGGCCCGCTTCCCGGTAGAACACCTTCACCCCGTCCACGATGACAGTGTGATAAGTCATGGGCTCGGCGCTGGCAGACAGCGCCGCCGTGAGACCGGCCAGTAACAGCAACGAGGCTAGCAGTAGACGGCGCGCGAGATGGTCCATGGTTCTCTCCTATCCGGAAGTGGCGTGGTCGAAGATGGCGTGCACGTGCACGGTGGAAGAGTTGAGATAGCGGATACCTTCCAACTCGAGAAGCTTGAGGCCTCCGGAACCGGGGAAGGCCAGGGGCAGTTCGGTGCAGGCAAGACACACGAGCGCGGTCGCGCGGCCCGCCGCGTCCCGCCTCACGATGTCGGCCAGACGGGAGGCGGCCGACTGGTCCACGCCGTGTTGCAGCTCCTTGCTCAGCTGCACGGTGAGGGCCCGCAGTGCTTCATCCTCCGGGCCCGCGGCTCTTATGCCCCGGGACGCGAACACCGCCGGCAGACGCGTCGAGGTCATGGTGGCGGCGGTGCCCAGGATCAGCACCTCACTCTCGCCTAGTCGCGCACATTCCGCGGCTAGGGCGTCAAAGATGTTGATGACATGGATGCGGATGCCCGCGGTGATCTCCGGAAAGCGAATGTGGGAAGTGTTGCTGGCGATGGCCGCCACCTCAGCACCATTCCGCTCCAGGCGCAGCAAAGCTTCATGGTGGTAGACCTCGAACCTGGCCCAGGAAGCTTCATCTCCATCGCGACCGAGATAAGCCACGGCCCGTTCATGGTCCAGGGACTCGATGCTCATTTCCGGCAGGATATGGGCGGCTTCCGCCAGGCGACTGAGGCCTGCGTAGTAATCCACCGTGGAGGGCCAGGCAATGCCGCCTACTAGGCCGATCTTCTTCATGGTCTGCCGTCCAATGTCCTGAACAGGGAATTGAGGTCACGGTAGGGTGCGGCATCGTCCGCGAAGCCGAAGCTCCCGCGTGTGCGCATCTCCTCCGCCGCGCGCAGGAAGGAGCCAAAGGCCGCTCGGGCGAGGGCACTGCCGACGCTGACGCGCTTGACCCCCAGGACCGAGAGTTCCGCGAGGCCGAGGTGCACCCCCTGCAGGCCCATGACTACGTTCACCGGCCTATCCACCGAGCTCACCACCGCGGCGATGTCCTCGCGACTCGCGAGGCCGGGAGCATAGAGCACGTCCGCCCCCGCCTCCTGATAGGCTTGCAGACGGCGAATGGTGTCGTTGAGGTCGGATAGCCCCACGAGATAGTTCTCGGCGCGCGCCGTGAGCGTGAACGGGAACGGGAGCTTGCGGGCCGCCTCGGCGGCGGCGCGGATGCGCTCGGCCGCCTGCCCGATGTCGTAGAGCGGTTTCTCCGGATAGCCGGTGGAATCCTCGATGGAGCCACCCACCGCCCCCACGCCAGCGGCGAATCGTATGGTCTCGGCCACGGTCGCGGGCGCGTCGCCGTAGCCGTGTTCGAGATCGGCACTCACCGGAAGCGATGTGGCGGCGGCGATGTCACTCACGTGCGCGAGCATCACCTCACGGGACACGGCGTTGTCCGGGCGTCCGGCGGAGAACGCGTAACCCGCGCTCGTGGTGGCGAGCGCCTCGAAGCCGAGGTGCGCGAGCAGCCGCGCCGTGCCCATGTCCCAGGGATTGGGGATGATGAAGGCCCCGGCGCGCCGGTGCAGCGCCCGGAAGCGCTCCGCCTTCTCCGTCTGCGTCAGCGCCCCCGGCGGGTGCAGGCTCACTGCGCCGGGATCCGGAAGGCCGCGTCCACGGTCTCCACGAAGCTGCGCTCCTCCCGCAGGATGAAGCGCTTGTCCTGGGCCATGGCGAAGTTGCTCTGCCCCTCAGGATCGGCTCGTAGCTCCGCTTGGTAGACCTCGTAGGCCGCAAGGTTCTCGAAGGCGATGAGCCCCCATGCCACGTTGTTGGTGCCTTGGTAGGGCAGGAAGTAGCCAATGAGGTGCCCGCCGCAGCGCGGGATGATGCGTCCCCAGTTCTCGGCGTATTCCCGGAACGCGTCCTTCTGGAAGGGATCGATCTCGTAACGGATGATGCAGGTCACTCTCATGGACGGCTCCTCGAGACCCGACGGTGGCACGCCCGGGGGGCGCACGCGCTGGGCACCAGTCTCCGGCTTGCCGTCTTTCGATACTTCGCTTACGATAAAAATATGAATGTCGTGCCGTCCCACCCGCCGGTGTCCGACATCGCCGCCGCCATCGCCGAGCCGGCGCGTACCCGCATGCTCTACTGCCTGATGGACGGGCACGCCCGTACCAGCACCGAGCTCGCGGTGGTGGCGGAGGTGAGTCCCTCCACCGCCAGCGTGCACCTGGCCCGGCTCCTGGAGCAGCAGCTGGTGCAGGTCACCACCCAGGGCCGCTACCGCTACTACCGCCTGGAGAACGCCAGCGTGGCCGCGGCCCTGGAGGCGCTCACCGTCCTGGCAGGCAAGGCCCGTGGCGAGTTCGTACCCAACACGCCGCCGCGGCTGCGCGCGGCGCGCACCTGCTACGACCATATGGCGGGCGCCGTGGCGGTCTCCCTCCACCGGCGCTTCCTGGAGGAAGCCTGGTTGGTGGAAGACCCCGACCAGGACGGCGACTACGAACTCACCCGCAAGGGCGCCGGCGTGTTCACCGCGGCCGGAATGGACCTCGACACCGCCCGCTCCCAACGCCGCCGTTTCGCCTGCGCCTGCCTAGACTGGAGCGAGCGCCAGCCCCACATGGCCGGGGCCCTGGGGGCTGCGCTGCTCAAGACCACCCTGAAGCGCAAATGGATGGTGAAGGACCTCGACAGCCGCGCCTTGCGGCTGACCTCCCTTGGCCGGCGGGAGCTCAGCCAGCGTTTCGGACTTGCAACCGCGCTCTGAAACTGCCCGAGCGCGGCGGCGGCTCTCGGTTTCCGCTGATAACTCAGTGACTTAGATAAATTTTGACTATGTGTCTATATTTTATATATACATTGACAAAAATTCGGTATTAACGCAAAAATATCGAATGCTTGACGCCACCGACCGCAAGATCCTGGAGCTCCTCCAGGCCGACGCCCGCATGCCGAACACCGAGATCGCCAAGCAGGTGGACCTCGTGCCTTCGGCGGTGCTGGAGCGCATCCGCCGGCTGGAGAAGAAGGGCGTCATCGAGGGCTACGGTGTGCGGGTAAACCCCAAGGCCCTGGGCCAGGGGCTCGCCGCCTACATCGCGGTGCGCTCCACCGGGCGGGTGGGCGCCGTCGAGACGGCGCAAGAGATCGCGAAGCTCCCGCAGGTGCTGGAGGTCCATCTCGTGGCGGGCGAGGATTGCCTGCTGGTGAAGGTGCGCTCCGGCGACACCGACGACCTCACGCGGCTCCTGCGGGAGCGGTTCGGCAAGATCCGCAGCATCGAATCCACCCGCACCACCATCGTGCTCGACACAATCAAAGAGACCTTCGCCCTACCCATCGCGGCCCAAGACTGACCCACAACCAGGCTCCGGTGAACCATGTCCGCTGAACATGCCCATGCCTCCCCCGGTCGCATCGCCCTCGGCTTCGCCGCGGTCTACATCCTGTGGGGCTCCACCTACCTAGGCATCCGCTTCGCCGTAGCCTCCATCCCGCCCCTGCTCATGGCCGGCACACGCTTCTTCGCCGCCGGCTGCATCCTCTATGCCCTGGTGCGGCGGCGCGGGGCGGCGCGGCCCACGTTCACCCATTGGCGCAGTGCCGTGATCCTAGGCGGGCTCCTCCTGCTCGGCGGCAACGGCCTCGTATCCATCGCCGAGCAGACCGTGCCCTCCGGCATCGCCGCGCTCATCGTGGCAGCGGTGCCGTTCTGGATGGTGCTGTTGAATGCGGCGGAACAGCGCACACAGCCTAAGCTCTCGGTGATCGCGGGCCTGGTGCTCGGCATCGTCGGCCTCGCCGTCCTGGTGCTGCCGGGTAATAGTGCCGGCCACGCGGATCCCCTCGGGGTGGGGCTCCTGCTCGCGGCCAGCTTCTCCTGGGCAGTGGGCTCGCTGTACGCCCCGCGCGCGCACCTGCCTGCCTCCACGTTCCTCGGCATCGCCATGGAGATGGTCGCCGGCGGCGTGCTGCTTTGGATCGTGGGCCTCGCCACCGGCGAAAGCGTGACACTGCACGCTAACGGCATCACGCTCAAGTCCGCCTTGGCCCTCGCCTACCTTACCGTCTTCGGCTCGCTGTTGGGCTTCTCCGCCTACGTATGGCTGCTCAAGGTGACCACACCGGCACGCGCCTCCACCTACGCCTTCGTGAATCCGGTGATCGCGGTGATCCTGGGCTGGGCGCTGGCAGGCGAGATGCTGGACGCTCGCATCCTGCTCGCCGGCGCCGTCATCGTGGCCGCGGTATGCATCATCATGTACTTCGGAGCGGCCAAGGGCATCAAGGCCGGAGCCACCCAGCCGGTGGAAGCGGGGGAGGGTTGAAAACAGGCCGGACGCTGCAGTCTAATGAATCGAAGGCTGGCGCTGCCGACTCACAGGGAGAACGTCCATGATCGTGGTCACGACCGAGAACGTCGCCGGATACCGGGTGAAGGAGACCAAGGGCCAGGTGTTCGGAGTGGTGGTGCGCAGCCGCGGCCTCACCGGCAACATCCTCGCCGGGTTGCGCTCCATCGTGGGCGGCGAGATCACCGAATACACGGAACTCCTGGAGGAGGCCCGGCGCCACGCGGTGGACCGCATGGTGCAGAACGCGGGCACCATGGGCGCCAATGGCATCATCATGATGCGCTTCGACTCCTCAGAGATCGGGCAGGTGATGAGCGAGATCGTGGCCTACGGCACGGCGGTGGTGCTGGAGAAAGCCTGAATGCTGCGCACCCTCGTGCTGGTGTTCGCGCTGCTGATCCTGGGCAGTGGGGTCTTGCTGCTCTGGATGCGGCCGGCGGATGCCGTGCCAGCGCTGGTGTTCGGCGGCCTGCTCACGTTCGGGACGGTGTTCGAGCGCTGGCGCTACAAGTGGTTGCACACGACGGAGGCCGCCAAAGGGACGCCCACCGGCGAGCGCTTCGTGGACCCGGTCAGCCGGGAACTCGTCGAGGTCTACTACGACGCCGCGACCAGCGAGCGCAGCTACGTGAAGGTCAAGGACTGCTGAAGATTTAGAAGAGCGCCGGGGACCGACATCCCCGGCGCAACACCGTCCATCCATCCAGGGAGGGCGGTTAGGGACTCACGGCCAGCTTCGAATAGAGGTTGTCGGCGTTGCCGTAGACGATATGGGCGTGGCCGGCAGCATCCATCCTGATCTCGTTCTGGGTGCCTTCGGTGTCCACGTAGCTCGTGTTCCAGCCATCCAGGCCCGGCGTCGCGTATTTGAGGTTGCCGGTCGCATCCTCGTAGCTCATGTGCGGCTGCCCGGCGCTATCCAGCGCGATCGAGACGTCGTAAGCGCCGTATTTATCGATCTCCGGGCCGTCGGGGTTGAAGCCATCCACCGTGTTCGTCTGCCAGGCGCCGGATACGTTGCTCGCATACTCGAGGCTAGCCTCCGACTTGTACACCAGGCGCGCATGGCCGGCGGGGCCCACGGCTATCGCGAGCAATGACTTCGGATCCGCGCTTGAGGCCACGACGCCGTCGGTCCACGCACCGCTGGCGTCGGTGAGGTAATGCACCGGATAGGAGCCGTTGACGGCGGTGCCATCCAGGTAGGCGATATGGGCGGCGCCGGCACCGTCCACGGCGATGACGGGGTAGGCGTCCGTGTCGGCCACCACGGTGCTCTGCCAGGCACCCGAGGCGTTGGTCTCATAGACCAGCTGGAAGCAGGCCCCTGCCTGCCCGGTGAACAGCCGGTAAGCCAGATGCACATGGTTGCCGCTGTCGAGGGCGAGCTGGTAGAACTCCGCGCCGTCGGCGCCGTCAACCGAGCTGATGCTCCAGCTGCCGGACGCATCCGTGGCGTACCGCAACGTATCGGTGTTCTCGTCGAGATACACGATATGGTTTGAACCGTCGCCGCCCACCGCAAGCAACGCGGTGTAGCAATCCACGCCCCCCTCGACCTGCACCGTGCTCCAGCTCGAATCGCCCTGCTGCGCCTGGTAGAAGACGCCGGTGGCGCCGCAGAAAGCCAGGCGTTGGTGGCCCTGAGGATCGAGCGCCAGGGAGAGGGGCGGCGCCGTGGTGATGCGCTGGATGTTCCACCCGGCCAGGGGGGCGGTCGTGACGCAGCTCTGGTTGCTGCTCGCCGTGCCCGCGCCGTCCGCGTTGACCACCGTCACTTGATAACAGTACTGGGTATCAGGCGCGAGGCCCTCGTCCGCCGCGGTCTTGCCGTCGGTGGCGACGGAGGTGTCGAGTTCCCCGTTGCGATAGACCTGGTAGCTGTCCCCGCTCGCCGTCGCCCCCTGCCAGGCCATGCTCACTTTGGTGGGTGAGGCCGGCGTGACGGAGAGTGTGAATGCCTGCTGGCTCGAAGTCGATGTCTTGCCTGAGGAGGGAGCCGGCGCCTGGCCCGTGGCGGGCGTGGCACCGCCTCCGCATCCCGAGAGCCCTGCCAAAACCAGCAGGGTGACGGGGAGGAAGGGACTTAGACCGGTTCCAAATTTCATGGTCGCATCCTTGCGGGGCTTTGTCAGCCCACGTGTCCATTCGGGCTGGCGACCATGAAACCATCATTGGGAAAGGGCTCCCATCAGGCGGAGCCCGAAATCACATAAGGGAAAACCCTGATAGTGGCTACAGGCGGGCCCTGAGAGCGCCGGCCAGGCGAGCCTCAGAGGTTGATGCTGAATTTCTTGGTGGCCTTCTCGGCCTCATCGAGATGGATCAGCTCATGGCGTACCCGCAGGACCTGATCGGCATACTTGCCGATCTGCCTGCCGCAGCCCGGGCACTTGAACTCGGCATTGCCTTCCAGCCAGCGCAGCTTCTGCACCATGGCCTTGCCGCAGCCGGGGCAGGTCATGTGCACGTCCACGTCCATGATCACGGTATTCATGGCCCACCTCCGCCGGCAAAAAGGGTGCCGGTCCGGCACCCCTTAAGCAAAGAATACTCCTTGGGCTTGGCCAAGCAAATCCGGTCGTAGAACCGACGGATCGGCTGCCTATCCCGTACGCGGCTGCTTACAGCAACTGTAGGCGCCATCCGACTCCCCCGGTGCAGGCCGAACAATAGACTCAACCCATCATCTGAACCAGAAGAACACCGGATGCTGCAGATGGGACACGACAGGCGCCTCAAACACCGCATCATGCTCCACGATGCTGCGGTCTACTGCCATCTCTGTACCCCGCCGTGTCGGGTCGATATCCCCGCGCGGGTGTTCTACCGCCTGAAGGATGAGGACTTCGTGAGTTGCCCCAAGGGGCACAAGGGCACCCTCATTGAGTACAAGCGGGCGGCCGCCGGTCTCGATTACCCCTGCGGACCCTTCATCCGCTACGAACACCACTCCGCCGACTGGCTGCCGAATACCGGACGGCCGTGAACCTCCAAATATGGCGCCCGGCTCGTGCCGGGCGTGCCGCATCCGGGTTTGGCCGAGACTCGAATCAATTCCACTTGCCGCTGGCACCCCCGGCGCTGTAAGCCCCGGCTCCCAGCATGGCGATACACAAGCCGCCGATGCCGAAGAAGGTCTCGAGTTCGATACCGAGCCCGCCGAACTCGTTGAGATGGAAGATGTTGAGGCCACGGGTCACGAGCACCGCCACCACCATGTTGGCGAGGATCAGCAGCCCGCCGATGCGCGCATAGACGCCGAGCAGCACCAGGGCCGGGCCCACCACCTCGCCCAGGTATACGGCATAGCCGAAGATGCCGGGCACCCCGTGGGCGGAGAGCATGCCCGACACCTCGCCCGGGCCGTGCACCAGCTTGTGGAAACCGTGGAGTATCAGCAGCCCCCCCACGAGCAGGCGCAGCACCAGTTTGCCGCCGTCATCCGCCAAGAACTTCATGGGACCTCCCGGGTCATGGTTGTATTCAACCGGGGGCAATTATAGCGGGGAGCGCCACGGCTTCCGCCGCAGCCGGATGCTCAGTGGAACATCCGCTTCCAGCCGGAGATGCTGTTGTTGTTGATGAGTTCGATGCCGAGCACGTAGCCCGGCTCGCCCTTGGAGGGTGCGATCCAGCGGGTCACGCCGGAGAGGTTGAAGGCGCCGTTCTGGCCTTCCAGGTTGATGCTGATCTCCACCTGCTCGCCCAAGGGGAAGGGCTTCTTGGTCTGGATCTGCAGGCCGCCGGGGGAGATGTCGATGGTGGTGCAGTAATACTTGGAGACCGTCACATCCTCGCCGCTGATGTTCAGTTGGCGGATGACAGCCCGTTCTTCACGGCGCAGACGCGGATGTTTGCGGCGTTCGTCGTGGTTCGTTGCCATACGGTTCATCGCAGCACGCGGGTGCTCACTAGGCGTCGGGGAAGGGGGGATTTTGCCATAAAAAGTACCCGACACATGTGAAACCGAAACCCCTTGCATTATGGAATATACCGCAAGTCGACACTTGTCTATGACTATACATAAGGCCGGTGACCTGTGGTGCACGGCGAGGTGAGGCGACTTCGGCCTCACCGCTCCGGGCAGGCTTGCCGGATTTGTTATATATGTATTAAAATACATTTATATCACTTGAGTTCGCCACATGAAGTCCTCCCTGCAGATCGAACGGGTGCAGACCGGCATCCGCCTCGAGAAACGCCTCCTTAAAGTGCTGAAGGCCGTGGCCGAGGACCACGACATGACCCTGGGAGACCTGCTGGAAGGCATCGTGCTGCACGCCTTCGAGGGCAAGGCCCCCTTCTCCCGTGCATCCATCGCGAAAATCGGCAAGTTCAAGGAACTCTACGGCCTCGATCTGAGCGCCGAACACAGCCATCAGCTGAAGGAGAAGTGATGCGCATCGCGAGCGAAGACCGGATGTTCCTCGAGCGTTTCACCGCCTGCGAGACCCCCAAGGAGGGGTTCCGGCACGCAGACCATGTACGTCTCGCCTGGCTGCTGCTGGCCGAAGCACCGCTCCTGCCGGCGTTGCTCCACTTCAGAAGCCTGCTGAAGGCTTTCGCCGCCCACCACGACGCCACGGAGCTCTATAACGAGACCATCACCTGCTTCTACATGCTGCTCATCGCCGAAGCCATGCAGGCCATGGACCCGGACCACGGCTGGGAGGAGTTCCGGACCACCCAGTCGGGGCTCTTGGGCTACCCCAAGGCGCTCTTGGAGCACTACTACCCTGGCGGCCTCGCCTTCAGCCCGGCTGCCAGGGGGAGTTTCCTGCTGCCCGAGGGCGTACCCCGGGCCGCCTGATCCCCGCCCGCACTTGGGGGGCCTTCCGTAAGCCTGCCCCGCCTCCTCTTGGCATCGAGCTTTGCCCTCTCACAGGCGTGTATTAGTCCACTGATGGCGGCGGCAATGGCGATCGCTGCAACTCAACCTGCCACACATGGCGATCCACGATCTCGCGGTGGTGCCGCAGCAGGATGCGCTCGCGGTCGCCACCCATGGCCGCGCCTTCTGGGTGCTGGACAACATCCGCCCGCTCCGGGGACACACCCCAGGTGCTCGCCTGGCCACTGCACTCCTTCCCGCCCCAGACCGCCTGGCTCACCGCCAGCCAGCAGGAACCGGACGCCGCCAAATACGATGCCGGCACGAACCCGGTCAATGCCGGCAGCTTCATGCTCTGATCCGTGGCGTGTTATTTGCCGCCCACATAGATCACGCCGCCTTTCATCACGAAGACCGGGTGTTCGGTGGCATGGATGTCCTTGAGCGGGTCGCCCGGCAGGGCCACGATGTCGGCGAACTTGCCAGGTTCCAGAGTCCCCACCGGCGGCTTCACGCTCTTGTCGCTGCGGTTGCCGTAGAGCAGGTCTGCGGCCTTGGCGGTGGCCGCCATGAGCGCTTCAGCGGGAGTCATGCCGTTCTTCACCATGAGCCAGAACTCCTGGGCGTCGAGGCCGTGGGGCTCCACTGCCGAGTCGGTGCCGAAGGCGATGGGCACGCCGATCTTCACCGCGTGCTGGAACATGATCTGCGATTGCTTGGCCGCCGCCAGCGCTTTCGCGCGGATCGCCGGCGGGTAGGTATCGGCCTTCTGGCCCACCCAGTAGCTGGCATACAGGGTCGGCACCAGGTACACACCCTTCTCCTTCATTTCCTTGAGGGTGTCGTCCTGCAGGAAGGTGCCGTGTTCGATGGAATCCACACCGGCCTGGATGGCCATCTT
>DASUBN010000345.1:0-2603 GCA_035763245.1 Gammaproteobacteria bacterium
ATCCTGGACGAGACCGCGGATATCCGCGTGGTAGGGGAGGCCTCCTCGGGCGAGGAGGCGGTGGAGCGCGCGCGCTCACTGAAGCCCCAGGTCATCCTCATGGACGTGTCCATGCCCGGCATCGGCGGCCTGGAGGCCACCCGCAAGCTGGCCATGAGCCTGCCGGACACCCGCATCATCGTGATCTCGGCCCAGACCGCCGAACCCTATCCCATGAAGCTCCTGGAGGCGGGTGCCTCCGGATACCTCACCAAGGACAGCGCCGGCGACGAGATCGTCACCGCCATCCGCCGCGTGCTGGCCGGCGAACGCTACATCTCCGCCGACATCGCCCGCCAGCTGGCGATGCAGGCGGTGAACAAGACCTCCGGCTCGCCCTTCGATCAGCTCTCCTCCCGCGAGATGCAGGTCATGATCATGGCCACCGGCGGGCATTCGGTGCAGGCGATCTCCGGCAAGCTGCACCTGAGCCCCAAGACCGTGAGCACATACCGCTCGCGGCTGTTCCAGAAGCTCGGCGTCAATAACGACGTGGAGCTCACGCGCCTCGCCCTGCGCTACGGGGTGATCGAGGAGAAGACGGGCGGCAAGGACGGCGCCTGAGCCGCGTCGTAGACTGATTGCCATGAGTGCCGTCCCGTTCGATAGCCGTTGCCGGCTCTGCCCGCGCCTCGCCGGATTCCTGGACGAAGTGCGCGCCGCGCATCCCGGCTACCATGCCGCCCCGGTGGCGCCCTTCGGCGATCCGAAGGCGCGCTTCATCGTGGTGGGCCTGGCCCCAGGCATGCATGGGGCCAACCGCACCGGCCGGCCCTTCACCGGCGACTACGCCGGCATCCTCCTGTACCAGACGCTTCACAAGTACGGTTTCGGCAGCCTGCCGGAATCGATATCCGCAGCGGATGGCTTGATGCTCCTCGACTGCCGCATCACCAATGCCGTGAAATGCCTGCCGCCGGCCAACAAGCCCTTGCCAGCGGAAGCGAAGCAGTGCAACCACTACCTGCAGGCAGAGCTCGCGGCGGCGGCGGAGGGTGCGGTGCTGCTGGCACTGGGTCGCATCGCCCATGAGGCGGTGCTGCGGGCCCTGGGCCTCAAGCCTTCGGCCCACGCGTTCGCGCACGGCGCCGAGCATCGGCTCGCCAAGTGCCAGGTGCTCATCGATTCCTACCACTGCAGCCGCTACAACACCCAGACCCGGCGCCTCACCACTCCAATGTTCGAGCAGGTGGTGGCCCGCGCGAAACAACTGCTGACATCAACATGAGCGATACCGGTTTCGACAGCGCGCGCTTCCTGGAATCCGTGAGCGGCGCGCCTGGCGTGTACCGCATGCTCGACAAGTCTGGCGAGCTACTCTACGTGGGCAAGGCGCGCAACCTCAAGAAGCGTCTGGCGAGTTATTTCCGCGCCAGCGAGTCGAACCCCAAGACGCTCGCCATGCGCAACCAGATCGCGGACATAGAGGTCACGGTCACCCATACCGAGACCGAGGCGCTGTTGTTGGAGAACAACCTCATCAAGCAGCACCGGCCGCGCTACAACGTTGTGCTGCGCGACGACAAGACTTATCCTTATATACGCCTCGATGACAGCCTGACCTTCCCGCGACTCACCCTCTACCGGGGTCGCCGCAAGGAAACAGGGCGCTACTTCGGCCCTTACCCCAGTGCCCATTCCGCCCGCGAAACGGTCAACCTGCTGCAGAAGCTCTTCCTGCTGCGCCAATGCAATGACGTCTTCTTCAAGAACCGCAGCCGTCCCTGCCTGCAGTATCAGATCAAGCGCTGCTCGGCACCCTGCGTGGGACTCATCGACGCCGGGGCTTACCGCAAGGATACCGAGAATGCGGCGTTGTTCCTGCAGGGCAAGACCAGCGAAGTGGTGGACGCCATGGTGACGCGCATGGAAGAAGCTTCGGCGCGTACCGATTACGAACTCGCCGCCCGTTACCGCGACCAGATTGCGAGCCTGCGCAAGACCGCGGCCCACCAGTCCATCGAGGGCGATGGCGGCGACTATGATGTGGTAGCGGCTGCCGTCAAGGCCGGCGCCGCCTGCGTGGTGGTGACCTTCGTACGGGCCGGACGCCATCTCGGCAACCAGACGTTCTATCCGCGCGTCAGCGGCGCTGAAAGCCAGGCTGAAGTCCTCGAAGCCTTTCTACCCCAGTACTACCTGGGACGCGAGATCCCGCTCGACATCATCCTCACCGAGGCCATCGAGGACGCAGATGTCGTGGCCACGGCGCTCTCGGCGCAGGTGTCACATGTCGTGACAGTGCGCCATGAAGTGCGCGGCGAACGACGCCGTCTGCAGGGGATGGCGCGGGTGAACGCCGACCAGTCCCTGGCTCTCCGACTCGCCATGGACGCGGGCATGCGCAAGCGCTTCGAGGCGCTGCAGGACGTGCTCGGGGCGGAAGAGATGCCGGCACGGCTCGAGTGCTTCGACATCAGCCACACCATGGGAGAGGGGACGGTTGCCTCCTGCGTGGTGTTCGACACCGAAGGTCCCCGCAAATCCGACTACCGGCGTTTCAACATAGAAGGGATAGAGGGCGGCGACGATTACGGCGCCATGCGCCAGGCCCTCACGCGCCG
>DASUBN010000346.1:0-2028 GCA_035763245.1 Gammaproteobacteria bacterium
CCGACATCGACCCCCGCGACCGGGAGTTCCTGACCGGCGAGCGCACCACCGAAGGCTTCTTCGAGGTGAAAGCGGGGCTGGACCAGGCCATCGCCCGCGGTATCGCCTACGCACCCCATGCGGACCTCATCTGGTGCGAGACCTCCAAGCCCGACATCGCTCAGGCGAAGCGCTTCGCCGAGGCCGTGCACAAGGCCCATCCCGGCAAACTACTGGCCTACAACTGCTCGCCTTCCTTCAATTGGAGGAAGAACCTGGACGACGCCACCATCGCCGCCTTCCAGCGGGAGCTGGGGGCCATGGGCTACAAGTTCCAGTTCATCACCCTGGCTGGCTTCCACGCCCTCAACTACGCCATGTTCGAGCTTGCCGCGGACTATCGGCAGCGGCAGATGTCCGCCTACGTGGAACTGCAGCAGGCGGAGTTCGCCGCCGAGGCCCGGGGCTATACCGCCACGCGCCACCAGCGGGAAGTGGGTACGGGCTATTTCGACGCCGTGACCCAGGTGATCGCCAGCGGGCGGTCTTCCCTGGCAGCATTGTCCGGTTCCACCGAAGAGGCCCAGTTCAAAGCGGCGGGTTGAACTCATGGCAATCCCGTGGCGCCCGCACCTGGGGCGCCACGGGAACCCCATCCATGCCTAGGGCGCGGCGGAAGATGACATATATGCCGTGATAGACTCGCGCGGCACAATCCCAATCCGCCGGGCCCGCCATGAAATTCGACAAGATCAAGCCTCCCACCGGGGGCGAGCAGATCCGCGCCAACCCCGATTCCAGCCTCAGTGTCCCCGATCAGCCCATCATCCCCTTCATCGAAGGCGATGGCATCGGCATCGACATCACCCCGGTGATGAAGAAGGTTGTGGATGCGGCGGTGCAGAAGTCCTACGGCAGCAAGCGGCACATCGAGTGGATGGAGGTGTACGCCGGCGAGAAGGCCGTGAAGCTCTACGGCAAGGACACCTATCTCCCCGAAGAGACCCTGCTGGCGCTGCGCGAGTACATCGTCTCCATCAAAGGGCCGCTCGGCACACCGGTGGGCGGCGGCATCCGCTCCCTGAACGTTGCCATGCGCCAGACCATGGATCTCTATGCCTGCGTAAGGCCCATCCGCTACTTCCCGGGCGTATCCACGCCCATGAAGGATTCGGAGCTCACCGACATGGTGGTGTTTCGGGAGAACACCGAAGACATCTACGCTGGCATCGAGTGGGCCGCCGGCACTCCCGAGGTGCACAAGGTAATCGACTTCCTGCAGCGCGAGATGGGCGTCACCGGCATACGCTTCCCGTCCAGCTCCGGCATCGGCATCAAACCGGTCTCGAAGGAGGGTTCCCAGCGCCTGGTGCGCAAGGCCATCCGTTACGCCATCGAGAACGACCGCGTCTCGGTGAGCCTGGTGCACAAGGGCAACATCATGAAGTTCACCGAGGGCGCCTTCTGCAAGTGGGGCTACCTGGTGGCGAAGGAGGAGTTCGGCGCTGTGGACATCGACGGCGGGCCCTGGTGCAAGTTCAAGAACCCCAAGACCGGCAACGACATCGTGGTGAAGGACGTGATCGCCGACAACTTCCTGCAGCAGATCCTTATGCGGCCGGAGGACTACGACGTGATCGCGACCCTGAACCTGAACGGCGATTACATCTCCGACGCGCTCGCGGCCCAGGTGGGTGGTATCGGCATCGCCCCAGGCGGCAACATCGGCGACGGCTTCGCCGTGTTCGAGGCCACCCACGGCACCGCGCCGGGCTTCGCCGGCAAGGACCGGGTGAACCCGGGTTCGCTGATCCTATCCTCCGAGATGATGCTGCGCTATCTCGGCTGGAATGAGGCGGCCGACCGCATCCTGGACGGCATGGGCCGCACCATCGCCGCCAAGATCATGACCTATGACCTGGCGCGGCTGCGCGAGGCCATCCGCGTGCCGAAGCGCGAGATAGCGGCACGCAAGAACGTGGAAGAAAAGATGCAGAGCCTGATACCGGGCGCCGAGCTGGTAGGCTGCTCCGGTTTCGGCGACGCCGT
>DASUBN010000347.1:0-4171 GCA_035763245.1 Gammaproteobacteria bacterium
AACGCCTCGCAGAACGCTCTGCCAACGCCACGCGCCAGATCGAAGCGCTGGTGAAGACCATTCAAACGGACACGAACGAAGCGGTGATCTCGATGGAGCAATCGACCGCGGGCGTGGTGGGCGGAGCCCAGCTCGCCGAGAACGCAGGTTCGGCACTGGATGAGATCGAGAAGGTGGCGAACCACATCGCGACGCTGGTGCAGAGCATCTCCAACGCGGCACGCCAGCAGGCGAGCACCGCCGGCGAGGTGTCCCGCACCATGAACGTGAGTAGAGAGATCACCGCGCAGACCACCGAAGGCACGAACGCGACGGCAGTCAGCGTAGGCAAGCTCGCGGCGCTCGCCACCGAGATGCGTAAGTCGGTCGCCGGCTTCAAGCTGCCCAGCAGCCGCGGCCAGGAGACCATGGTGATCCGTCCGGGCGAGGCGGCCTGAGAGCCCGCTCCGGTACCGCAGGAAACGTGACGCACGCATGAGCCAGGTCGCATCAGACTCGCTGCTGTGGATCAAGAATGAGCTTGATCACACGTTGGTGCGCGCGCGCCAGGCGCTCGAGACCTACGTCGAGAAAGCCGAGGACAAGGAAGCGATAACCCAGTGCCTGGAGCTCTTGCACCAGGTGCAGGGCACGCTGCGCATCGTCGAGGTGTACGGCGCGGCCATGCTCGCCGAGGAGATGGAGTCGGTGGTGCGCGGCTTCGAGAGCGGCGAGGTCCAGCGTAGCGATGCTGCCTTCGAAGTCCTGATGCGCGCCATGCTGCAGCTGCCGGATTACCTGGAGCGGGTCATCGGCGGCCGGCGCGACATGCCGCTGGCACTGCTCTCCCTGTTGAACGATCTGCGCACGGTGCGCGGCCAGCCGCTGCTCTCCGAGAGCGCGCTGTTCGCCTATAACCTCGCCGGCCGCAGCACAGCGAGCATGGCGGCCCAGGTGCCTGCCCCCAAGGCCGTGGACATCAAGGGCCTGGCGGCCAAGGTCCGGCCCAAGTTCCAGTCCGCGCTGCTCGGCTGGTACAAGGGCGACGACTCGGCCAAGCACCTGGCGGCGCTGGCGGACTCCGCCGAGAAGCTGGAGCAGGCCGCCACCACCCCGGCCGTGTTCGAGCTCTGGTGGATAGTCGGCGGCATCATCGAAGGCCTGCGCGAGGGCGGTATCGAGGCGGACGTGAGCCTCAAGCAGCTGCTCGGCCAGGTGGACCGGCAGATGAAGAAGCTGATGGAGCAGGGCGAATCCCAGGCGGTCGAGGAGCCGGCCCAGGAACTCGTCAACAACCTGCTGTACTACATCGGCCGCGCCGGCACGGCCGGCAAGCGCATCGCCGCCATCAAGGAATCCTTCAAGCTCGGCGAGCTGCTACCCCAGGCGAGCGAGCTTGCGGAAGCGCGCGACAGCCTCTCCGGCCCCAATGCGAACCTGATGCGCACCGTGTCCGGCGCCATCCGCGAGGACATCGGCCGCATCAAGGACACCCTCGATATCTTCGTGCGCATGGGCAAGTCGGATACGGCCGAGCTCGCGCCGCTGGATGAGCTCATCAAGAAGGTGGGCGATACGCTCACTGTGCTGGGGCTGCCCAAGCTCAACCAGGAGCTGGAGGCGCAGCGCAAGAATCTGCAGGACATCCTCGGCAAGAAGAAGGCGCCGGACGAAGCCGCACTCATGGATATAGCGAGCGGCATCGTCAAGGTGGAGAGCGCGCTGGACGATGCCGTGTCCGAGCTTATGTCTCCCGAGGGCGGCGGCAAGGCCGGCGCCGGAGCGGATAGCGGCTCCCAGGCGGAGATGCGCGAGGTGCAGTCCGCTGTCATCCGCGAATCCATCATCAACCTGGCGCGGGTCAAGGAAGCCATCGTCGAGTTCGTCAACGATCCCTCGCACCGCGAGATGCTGAAGCCCCTGCCGCGCCACATCCGCGAGATCCAGGCGAGCTTCCGTTTCCTGGACATGCAGCGGGTGGTGGAGCTGCTCTCGAGCTTGAGGCAATACATCCTGAAGCGCCTCCTGTCCGGCAAGGGCGCGCCGCCGCAGAACGAGCTGGACCGCATGGCGGATGCCATCGTCAGCATGGAGTTCTATCTCGAGACCGTGCAGCAGGGCCGCGGCAACCCGATCTCGATGCTGGATAACGCCGAGGCCTGCGTCGCCGCACTCGGGTTCCCGGTGGGCGAGGAATATCCGGAGGAAGACGACTCTTACGAGTCCACGGGCACCGGCACCACCTCGGGGGGCATGGAGCCCGGGTCCGACGAACAGATCGTGATGGAAGGCCCGACGGTGGAGGAGATCTCCATGGAAGGTCCGGCCGAAGAGCCGACCATCATGAAGGAAGAGCCCACCATCGTGGAGGAACGGGGACCGGAGGTGATCCGGCCCAAGCCCGCGGCCAAGGCGCCGGCGAAGCCCGCCGCGCCTGCCGCTCCTGCGCAGCCCGCGGTGCAGATGGAGAACGTGGACCCCGAGATCGTGGAGATCTTCCTGGAAGAGGCCCAGGAGGAGATGAATTCCCTGCGGGAGAGTTTCCCGCGCTGGCGCAGCAACCCGGCGGACCGCGAGGCGCTCACCACGCTACGGCGCTCGTTCCATACGCTCAAGGGCAGCGGCCGCATGGTGGGCGCGCGCCTCATCGGCGAGTTCGCCTGGTCTCTGGAGAACATGCTGAACCGGGTCATAGACCAGACGGTGCAGCCCACCGACGACATGTTCGCCCTCATCGACATGTCCATCTCCGCGCTGCCTGAGCTCGTGGAACAGCTCGAGGTAGGCACGGCGCCCAAGATCGATGTGCAGCCCATGATGGATACTGCCGCCGCCATGAGCCGCGGCGAGCAGCCAGCGCTGCCCGGCGCGCAGATGACCACCGCGTCGCCGGCGACGGAAGAACCCACCATGATCCGGCCGGCGGGCATGCAGCTGCCGGGTACCGAGGAGCCTACGGTCATCATGCCGCGGGTGGAAGTACTGCCGCCGCTGGTGGCGATGGACCCGGTGCTCTACGAGATATTCAAGCGCGAGGCGGAAGGCCATCTCGCGGTGATCGAGACGTTCCGCCAGCAGGCCCTGACCGACCGCACCATCACGGAAGACGTGGTGCGTGCGCTGCATACCCTGCATGGCAGCGCGGCGCTCGCTGGCGCCGCCAACCTCGCTGCCCTCACGGAGCCACTGCACCGCTACGTGGCGGCGCTCCACGAGCATGCCCAACCCCTGCCTTCCGAGCATATCCCGCTCATCGGTGATTCCCTGAAGGCGGCCCACGCCATGCTGCAGGCCCTGGGCGGGGGCAAGACCCTGCCCGTGCCGCCGGCGCTCATGGAGCGCCTCAAGACCCTGCGCCCGGACGGGTTCGGCACCGCCAGCTTGCGCGTCGAACAGGCCCAGTCCGAGGACATCGTCATGTCAGGTCCGGCGGAAGCGGAAGAATCCCCCGCCATGCCCACCAAACCCAAGAAGAAGGCCGCCGCGCCGGCGAAGCAGGCACCGGCCAAGTTCGTGCAGCTCTCGGACCTCAAGGACTTCGATCCGGACCTGGCGGCCATCTTCTTCGAGGAAGCCAACGAGCTCCTGGAGTCCACCGACAACAGCCTGCACCAGTGGTCCCAGGACAAGACCGATTCCGCGCTGGTCACCCAGCTGCAGCGCAACCTGCATACCCTGAAGGGCGGCGCGCGCATGGCCGGCCTCACGCCCATGGGCGACTTGAGCCATGAGATGGAGACGGTGCTCACCGATGTGGTGGACGGCCGCATCGCTGCCTCCACCGAGATGTTCATCCTGCTGAACCGCGCCGTGGACCGCCTGCACCGCATGATGGAGCAGGCCTACGCCAACCAGCCTATCTTCGATGCCGGCGACCTGGTCGTGGACCTGAAGCGCGTCCACGGCCACACGGTGGACGACGAGCTGGAGCCGCAGTCGGTGGAGGAGCGTTTCGAGACGGTCACCATCCCGCCGGCACCGCCCATCATCGACCACACGGCGGAGGGCGTGCAGACCCGCACCAGTCCCGGCCGGGCATCCCTGCCGGTCGCCCCTCAACCCGAACCCGAGCCGGACGAGGCGGCCGCGGAAGCCGCGCTGGGCGGCGAGAGCGACCGGCGTACCGGCTCGCGCATCCAGTACGAACTGGTCCGTGTCCGCGCCGACCTCCTGGAGCACGCGCTGAACCACG
>DASUBN010000348.1:0-3871 GCA_035763245.1 Gammaproteobacteria bacterium
TCCTTGGCCTCGCCCTTCCCGCCCGCGTCCTTGTCCAGGATGCGGCCGAAACCGGTGCCGGGAGCGTCCACGAATACGAGGTCGGTGGCATCCAGCAGGCTGTACTGGTTGTCCACCAGCCGATAGGAGGGCGACGCAGTGTGCTCATGGTCACCCACCACGACGCGCTTCGGGCCGAAGGAGGCCATGTGCAACCAGATGGTGGAGGAACCGGGGCCGCCGTTGTAGATGAACATGACCGGGCGGCTGGCCGGGTCCTTGCCGTTGGCGAGATAGGCCACGTAGGACATGTTGGCAGCGGGCTCTCCCTTGTCGTTCTTCAGCACCAATAAGCCGGCGTCGGCGGTGTAGGCGATGGTCTTGCCGCCCACGGTCACGGAACCCTGGGTGGCGGATGCCTGATCGGCGATGCTGGCCGCGGGTTTGGCGGCATCGCTGCCGCCGGTAGCGAATGCCGGACCGGCAAGACCGAATAGCAGGATGCAGAGTAACTGCGGGCGATTCATGGAATTGCTCCTAAATAGAAGATTTAGACAAAGTGGAGCCCCTCACCCCGACGGAGAAGACGGAGTTCACCGCTGCGGACAGCGGATGTAGGGTTAGAGCGTCAGGGAAGCAAACGGTTCATGAGATAGAGACCCGGCCGGCAAATATTTCGGCCGGACGCTATCGGACCCTATGCCTTGGCTTTATGGCGATCCAGCACCCTGTAGCCCACCGCCTCCGCCACGTGCGCGCTCAACACTGTCTCGCTTTCCCCCAGGTCAGCGATGGTACGCGCCACCTTGAGGATGCGGTGATAGGCCCGGGCCGAGAGCCCGAGCTGCTCCATGGCCCGTTCCAGCAGGCGCTGGCCCTGGTCGTCCGGTTTGCAGTGGCGGTTGATCTCGCGTGTCGTGAGACGCGCATTGGGTTTGGGGCAGCGGGCGAGCTGGCGCATCCGGGCCCGGGCAACGCGGTCCGCTACCACTCCACTCGTCTCCCCGTCCGGGGGCGTGTCGGGCCGCAGGGCCTCACGCGCCACCCGCGGGGCTTCCACGTGCAGGTCGATGCGGTCCAAGAGCGGCCCCGAGATACGGGAGCGGTAGCGCTGCACCTGCTCCTCGGTGCAGTGGCAGCGCCCGGAGGGATCGCCGAGGTAGCCGCAGGGGCAGGGGTTCATGGCCGCCATGAGCTGGAAGGCAGCGGGGAACTCCGCCTGGCGTGCGGCCCGGGATACCACGATGGTGCCGGTCTCCAGGGGCTCGCGCAACACTTCCAGTACCTTGCGGTCGAACTCCGGCAACTCGTCCAGGAACAAGACTCCGTGATGGGCCAGCGAGATCTCGCCGGGGCGCGGGAAGGAGCCGCCGCCTACCAAGGCCACAGCCGAAGCCGTGTGATGAGGGTTACGGTAGGGCCGCTTGCGCCATTGCTCGGCGCTGAAGCCGGTGTCGCTGATGGAAGCCACTGCCGCGGCTTCCAGGGCCTCGTCTTCGGTCATGGGCGGCAGGACGCCGGGCAGCCGACTCGCCAGCATGCTCTTGCCTGTGCCGGGCGGCCCCACGAACAGAAGCGAGTGGCCACCGGCGGCGGCGATCTCCAACGCGCGCTTCGCCTGGTGCTGGCCGCGCACGTCGGCTAGATCTTCGTACTGCGGACGATGGGTGGCGAGAGAAGAAATATGGGCCGTGAGCGATTGCCGGCCCGTGAGATGGGCGCAGACGTCCAGCAGGTGACGTGCACCGAACACCCCCACCCCCGACACGAGCGCCGCCTCATCGGCGTTCTCCAGAGGCAGGAGCAGGGCGCGGCCGGCGGCCCGGGCCTTGAGCGCTGCCGGCAGGGCGCCGCGCACCGACCTCAATTCGCCGCTCAGGGAGAGCTCACCCAGGAATTCCATATCGGCCAGGGGTTCGGGCGCGAGCTGACCGGACGCCACCAGGATGCCGAGGGCGATGGGCAGGTCGAAGCGACCGCCTTCCTTCGGCAGATCCGCTGGCGCCAGGTTCACGGTGAGCTTGCGGGCGGGGAAATCGAAGCGCGAGTTGATGAGGGCGCTGCGCACCCGGTCTTTGCTCTCCCGCACCGCCGCTTCGGGCAGGCCGACGATGTTGAGCGCGGGCAGCCCGTTTGACTGGTGCACTTCCACCGTCACGGCGGGTGCGTCCACCCCTGCTTGTGCGCGACTGAATATCTTAGCGAGCATAGATATCGGTGCCAGCCGTCCCTACCGCATCTCCCATATATCCGGTGGGCCTCTGCGGCGGAGACGGCACGCTAGTGCTTGTTACTGCGTTCCTGCTCCTGGGCCGCGAGCGCGGTCTCCAGTTCCGCCAGTCGCTGCGACAACTCCTCGAGTTTGGCGCGGGTGCGGGACAGCACGCCTGCCTGCACATCGAACTCCTCGCGGGTGACGAGGTCGAGCTTGCCGAGCGCTGTCTGCAACATGGCGCGAAAGTTACGCTCCAGGTCCGCCTTCAGGTCCTTGAATCCCGGCGGTACGGCATCGGCGAGCTTGCGGGCCAGGTCGTCCAGCAACTTGGGATCGAGCGTCATCGGCGGCCCCTGCGGCGGCGTTACGACTTATGTTATCAGTATATAGGACCGTGGAAGCCCACCGGCGGCGGGGTGTTAGACTGTATCCACAAGGCAAAAACGGGCGTTTCCCGCCTGGTAACCGGGGTTCGGGCGCTTATGAAGATGGTCGCGGCGGTGATAAAGCCTTTCAAACTGGACGATGTGCGCGAAGCGCTCTCGGACATCGGGGTGCAAGGCATCACCGTGACCGAGGTCAAGGGCTTCGGCCGCCAGAAGGGCCACACCGAACTCTACCGGGGCGCGGAATACGTGGTGGATTTCCTGCCCAAGGTGAAGATCGAGCTCGCCATCCCAGACGAGCTCCTGGACCGGGTGACCGAGGCCATCATGAACGCCGCCAAGACCGGCAAGATCGGGGACGGCAAGATATTCGTCTATGAGCTGCAACAGGCCATACGCATCCGCACCGGCGAGACCGGCGCAGAGGCGCTCTAGCCCGAGCGACGAGGACCGCACCATGAAGATCATCATCGCCGCCGTTGCCTTGAGTCTTGCCGGCGCCGCCTGGAGCGACACCCCTATATATAAGTGGGTGGATGCCCAGGGCGTGGCCCACTACAGTACCGTGCCCCACGACAATAATGCCAAGCCCATCGGCATAGTGAACACCGGCAGCCTGCCCAACCCCAGCACCGCGCCGGCCCCGGCCAGCGCCACCAAGACGGCGGCGGCCGATGCGACACTTGTCATGCCGACGCCTGCAGATTCACCCGCCTGCAAGGCGGGGCGCGACCGGCTCTTCAAGTATCTGCACGCGGACTCTCTCTACCAGATCGATTCCAACGGCCAGAAGCAGAAACTCTCGGTGCAGGACATGCAGAAGGCCCTCGACGAAGCCCGTGATTACGTACGCCAGGCATGCAGTCCTGGCGGTGGAGGTCAGTGATGAACGCCCGTCTCACCGTTTCGATATACGCCGCGATCGCCATCGCGGCCTTCAGCCTGTCGGCGAGCGCCGACCAGGTCTACCGCTGGGTCGACAAGGATGGCCGGGTGCACTACTCCCAGACACCGCCTTCCAGCACCGGGGTAAACGCCCAGACCCTAAACATCAACCCGCCCCCCCCCGATCCCACCACCTTGCAGAACGATCAGAAGATGGCCCAGCAGAACCAGGATCGGGACAAGCAGGCTGAAGATGCCCAGAAGAAGGACCAGCAGGCGCAGCAAGAGCAGGCGCAACGCCAGAAGGAATGCGACTATCTGCAGCAGCGGCTGCAGGTGCTGCAGCAGAGTGCCCGAGTCGCCACCGTGGACGCCCAGGGCAACAAGACCTATGTCTCCGATGACG
>DASUBN010000349.1:0-2317 GCA_035763245.1 Gammaproteobacteria bacterium
TGCAGTTCAACCGCAGTCGCATGTTCTTCGCCCTGCTGAGCCTGCTCGTGGCCTACGCTGCCCTGCTCGCCCGGGCCCGCAGCACCGATCCCCTGGCCCACGCGGCCCTGGGCGGTCTCGTGAGCCTTTGCCTGCCGCTCGATCTCCTGGCCTTTTCCTTCATCCCCGAGCGGGGCGCTTTCAGCCGCTACGGCGCCTGGTGGTTCGCGCTCCTGGCGCTGGAACTGCTGGCTGGGTGGGGCATGCTGGCCTTCCCCAGTCCCGGCGTGGTGCGCGCCCTGCACGTGCAGTTCCTGCGCCTGCCGGATTTCTCCCTCACCCAGCCGGGCCTGCTCTGTGTCGCGCTCGGACTCATCTGGCTCAACGACCGCCTCCTGCTGCGCCACAGCGCCGAGCTCGCCGCCTTCTTCCTCGCCATGCTCGTGGCGGTGCCCCTCGTGGCCGCCTCCCAGCCCGCCGCCATCGCCGCCTACACCGCGGCCCTCGGTCTCGCCTTCGGCTACGCCCTGGTGCAGGAATCCTGGAGCATGGCCTACCTCGACGAGCTCACCGGCCTGCAGGGCCGCCGCGCCCTGGAGGAGCAGCTGCGCCAGCTCGGCAAGCGCTACGTCATCGCCATGCTGGACGTGGACCACTTCAAGAAGTTCAACGACCGCTACGGCCACGACGTGGGCGACCAGGTGCTGCGCTTCGTGGCCTCGCGCCTGCAGAGGCAGACACTCACCGGCAAGCCCTACCGCTACGGCGGCGAGGAGTTCTGCGTGCTTTACAGCGGCCGCGGCCTGACCGAGGTCGGGGCCGAGCTTGAGCAGCTGCGCTCCGACATCGAGAGCTCCCGCTTCGACCTGCGTCAGGGCGAGCGGCGCAGCCAGGAGAACGCCGACCTCGCGGGCGACGAGCAGTCCAACATGCTCTCGGTCACCGTCAGCATCGGCGCGGCCGAATACGGCACCGACCACGCCGAACCCTGGAGCGTGCTCAAGGCCGCGGACCAGGCTCTCTACGAGGCCAAGCACGCCGGCCGCAACCGCGTCAGCCTGGCGAGGGCCTGAGAATTAAGAATGTATATCGACGGCAGCACCCTGCTCGCGATCCTGCTCCTGGCGCTGCTCCTCGCCGGCGGCTGGTTCTGGAGCGACAGCCTGCGCGCCCGGGAACGCATGCTCGGGACCTGCAGCCGCCTGTGCCGGGACTCCGGGCTGCAGTTCCTGGACGAGACCGTGACCCTGGCGGGCTTAAGCCTCGGCCGCAGCGCCAAGGGCTGGCCCGAGTTCACCCGCCGCTACGTCTTCGAGTTCAGCGGCACGGGGCAGGACCGCTGGCAGGGCAGAGCCACCCTCGCCGGACAGCGGGTCATCTCCCTGCAGTTCGATCACCCCGAGGGCGTCACCATCCAGGGCATGGGCGAGACCGCCTCGTCAAAGGTGGTGGCACTCTCCCAATACCAGCCTCCCGGCGGCCGCCACGGCCTGCATTGAGCCCGTTCCCTCGGTTGTAGCCCCTCCCCGCCTCGTCTAATATCGCCCGGTCCTAGGGCCCATGGGTCTTCGGACCCATACCCAATAGTAGACGGGAGCTCAAAGATCATGGCAGGCCCCAATAAACTCCGGCGCGAAGCCGGCGTCGTCGGACTCCTCTACGCCAGCCTAGGCAGCATCATCGGTTCCGGCTGGCTGTTCGGCGCCCTCCACGCCTCCCTGCAGGCCGGCCCGTTCAGCATCCTCTCCTGGATCATCGGCGCCGCGGCCATCCTGTTCCTGGCCTTCGTGTTCGCCGAGCTCTCCACCATGTTCCCCAACTCCGGGGCCCTGGTGCACATGACCCACGTCAGCCACGGCGACTTCGTGGGCAAGATCTGGAGCTGGATCCTGTTCCTGGCCTTCGTGTCGGTGCCGCCGGTGGAAGTGGTGGCCGTGCTCACCTACACCAACACCTACATCCCGGGCTTCCTGGACCCGAACGGCCTGCTCACCAACCTGGGCTTCGTAGCCGCGGCCATCCTGCTGGCCTTCGTGGTGGCGCTCAACTTCCTGGCCATCCGCTGGGTCATCGCCATCAACAGCGTCGCCACCTGGTGGAAGCTCCTGGTGCCGGTGGCCACCATCTTCATCCTGGTGGCGTATTCCTTCCATCCCGGCAACATGACCGCGCAGCTACACAGCACCCCGGTGAGCGGCATCTTCACCGCCGTCGGCACCTCGGGCATCGTGTTCAGCTTCTTAGGGTTCCAGCAGGCCATCGCCCTCGCCGGCGAGACCCGCAACCCCAACAAGTACGTGCCCATCGCCCTCATCGGCTCCATCATCATCGCGCTCAT
>DASUBN010000350.1:0-8601 GCA_035763245.1 Gammaproteobacteria bacterium
GGTCGACTACACCGCGGTGCTGGACGAGAAGACTCTGGATACCTGGATCGCGAAGCTCGAGGCCGCCGAGTACTTCGCCTTCGACACCGAGACCACCAGCCTCGAGTACATGCGCGCCGAGATCGTGGGCCTCTCCTTCGCGGTGAAAGCCGGCGAAGCAGCTTACGTACCCATGGCCCACAGCTATGCGGATGCACCGAAGCAGCTCGACCGGAGCATGGTGCTGCAGCGCCTGAAGCCGCTGCTGGAGGATCCGAAGCGCCACAAGCTCGGTCACCACATCAAGTACGACGCCCACGTGCTCGCCAACCACGGCGTCGCACTCGCGGGCCTGCGCTACGACTCCATGCTGGAGTCCTACGTGCTGGACAGCGTGGCGAGCCGCCACGACATGGACTCTCTGGCGGAGAAGTACCTGGACTACAAGACCATCCACTACGAGGATGTGACCGGCAAAGGCGCGAAGCAGATTGGCTTCGCCGAGGTCCGGGTGGAGGATGCCACTCGCTATGCCGCTGAGGATGCGGATGTGACCTTGCGCCTGCATCAGGCGCTCTGGCCCAAGCTCAAGTCCATGCCGGCCCTGAAGAAGGTGTTCGACGAGATCGAGATGCCGCTGGTGCCGGTGCTGCTCAAGATGGAGCATGACGGCGTGCTCATCGACGCCGACATGCTCAGGACGCAGAGCGCCGAGATCGCCGCGAAGCTGGTGAAACTCCAGGAAAAGGCCCACAAGCTCGCCGGCGAACCCTTCAACCTGGATTCTCCCAAGCAGCTGCAGAACATCCTGTTCACCAAGATGGGCATCCCCGCCAAACGCAAGACCGCCGGCGGCCAGCCTTCCACGGCAGAGGACGTGCTGGAGGAACTAGCGGAGGAACACGAGCTGCCACGGGTGATCCTGGACTACCGTTCCCTCAACAAGCTTAAGTCCACCTACACTGACAAGCTGCCGGAACAGGTGAACTCCAAGACCGGACGGGTGCACACCTCCTATCACCAGGCGGTGGCCGCCACCGGTCGGCTCTCCTCCATGGACCCTAATCTGCAGAACATCCCCGTGCGCACCGAGGAAGGCCGGCGCATCCGCCAGGCTTTCGTGGCGCCCAAGGGCTGCGTGATGATCTCGGCGGATTACTCCCAGATCGAGCTGCGCATCATGGCGCATCTCTCTGGCGATGTCGGCCTGCTCAAGGCCTTCGAGGGCGGCTTGGATATCCACCGCGCCACCGCCGCCGAGGTCTTCGGCTTGAAGCCCGACGCCGTCACCGATGAGCACCGGCGCGCCGCCAAGGCCATCAACTTCGGCCTCATCTACGGCATGTCCGCCTTCGGTCTTGCCAAGCAGCTCGGCATCCCCCGCGGCGATGCCCAGGAATACGTGGACCTCTATTTCAGCCGCTACCCGGGCGTGAAACGCTTCATGGACGAGACGCGGCTTCTGGCCCGGGAGCAGGGCTACGTGGAGACCGTTTTCGGGCGGCGGCTGTATCTTCCCGACATCCGTTCCGGCAACCAGCAGGTGCGCCAGTACGCGGAGCGCACCGCCATCAACGCCCCCATGCAGGGCACGGCCGCCGACATCATCAAGCGCGCCATGATCAGCGTGCACCGCTGGCTGGGGGAGAGTGGCGAGAAAGCGCGAATGGTCATGCAAGTGCATGACGAACTGGTGTTCGAGGTGGATAAATCCGCCGCGGATACCGTGCAGGCGGAAGTGCCCAAGCTCATGAGTGCCGCAGCCAAGCTCAAGGTGCCCCTGGTGGTGGACGTAGGCACGGGATCCAACTGGCAAGAGGCCCACTAAGACGCCGGAAAGACTGAGTTGAGCGGGTTAAGGTTCATTAATTAATCATTCATATGATTAATTAAAATATCTATATACAACTCCTTGTTAAGGATAGTTTTTATATCAATGCCCCGATGTTTTTTACTCGGGGAACGGAATTATTTCTCTTAGACCGGGTCTTAGCTTCTGAACGCCGCAACGGTGTTCACCCTGCTCACCTCCCTGAGCGGGACAGCAGCCCGGTCTCCCCAAGCCGGGTGTAGCGTTTAACCCCGGTGTTTTCCCCCTTTTGGCACCGGGGTTATTTTTTTTCCTCGAGCCAGCCCGCCACCACGCCCTGAGCCTCCTCGACGCCAGCGCCCGAGAACGACGAGAAGAGCTGCACGCTGGCCCGGGCCATGAGGCCGCGCTTCGCTGCCGCGAGGCTCTGCTGGCCGGCACCGCGGCCCAGCTTGTCGGCCTTGGAGAGCAGGACATGCACCGGCAGGGACAGTGGACCCACATAGTCCAGGAGCTGGAGGTCGAAGTCCGTGTGCGGATGGCGTACGTCCATGATCATAACGAGCCCGGCCAGGCAGGCCCGGCCCGAGAGATAGGATTCGAGCATCTCGGCCCAGCGGGCTTGCTCTTCCCGGGATACCTTGGCGTAGCCGTAACCCGGCAGGTCCACTAACCTCAAACCCTCCGCCACGCCGAACAGATTGATGAGCCGAGTCCGGCCCGGGGTCTTGCTCACCCGCGCCAAGCCCGAGACTCCGGTGATGGCGTTGAGGGCACTGGACTTGCCAGCGTTGGAGCGGCCTGCGAAGGCCACTTCCCGACCCCGATCCGATGGCAGATCCGCGAGCCCGGCGGCACTCTTCAGGAAGCGGCTGTGGCGGAAGTCCAGGCGCAAGGCGAGCCTCAGGTGGAGGGGTGGGAGGGGGGTAGTGTAAAATCCTGGCCTCCCCGACGGGCGGCCGTCCAAGGGTTTTTTGCCGGCCCGGCCATCCAAAGATTTTCTGCCGGCCCGCGCCTTCAGCCTCAATATTTTTAGGAGCCCGGTCCATGAAGAAGCTCGCCATCCTCGCCCTGGCCCTGGGCGTCAGCCTGTTCGCCCTCAACGCCACCGCCGACGGCAGTGCCGCGGCCGGCAAGAGCAAGGCCGCCGTCTGTGGCGCCTGCCACGGGGTGGACGGCAACAGCGCGAGCCCGCAGTTCCCCAAGCTCGCCGGGCAGAACGCCAGCTACATCGTGCAGCAGCTCTCGAACTTCAAGTCCGGCAAGCGGGCGAATCCGATCATGTCGGGCCAGGCCAAGGGCCTCTCGGACCAGGACATGCAGGACATCGCCGCTTACTTCGCCAGCCAGACCCGCCTCGTGGGTGAGGCCGATCCCGGCCAGGTGAAACAGGGTGAATCCCTGTACCGCAGCGGCAACAAGGACGAGAACGTCCCCGCCTGCCTCGCCTGCCACAGCCCGGACGGCTCCGGCAACGCGCTCATGAAGGTGCCGGCCCTGGGCGGGCAGCACGCCGCCTACGTCGTGGCACAGCTCCAGGCCTACGCCAGCGGCAGCCGCACCACCGACCCCAACAAGATGATGGAGACTATCGCCTCCCGGCTTAGCCCCGCCGAGATGCAGGCGGTGGCGTCCTACATCGAAGGCCTGCACGCCGCCAATCCCGCGCCTTGAGGGGGGGGGGGCTGAACTCCCGCCGGGCGTCCACCTTCCGGGGGTTTGGCGCGTTTGAGTACCCATTAGAGCAAGCGAGGCCGGCATGAAACCGCTTTCCTTCCTGGCGTTGACCCTGCTGTTCGCGGCCTCGGTGCAGGCTGCGGCCCCTGCCCCGGCCAAGCCAGCCGCGCCCGCCTACAAGGAAGGGGTGAACTACCAGCCGGTGCTCCCGGCCCAGCCTACCTCCACCGACCCCGGCCAGATCGAGGTGCTGGACTTCTTCTGGTATGGCTGCCCCCACTGCAACGCCCTCGAGCCTTACCTGGAGGCCTGGGAGCGCAGCAAACCCGCCAACGTGGTGCTGCGCCGGGTACCGGCCATCCTCGAACCCGACTGGGAGGCCGGCGCCCGCGCCTACTACACCGCGGACGCCTTGGGGCTCCTGGCCCGTTCCCACATGGCCACCTTCAACGAGATCCATCAGAACAACCATCCACTCCAGAACGAGGCCGACTTCCAGGCCTTCTTCGTCCGGGCCTTCGGCGTGGACGGCAAGAAGTTCGCCGACACCTGGTCCTCGCCCGCCGTGGACGCGAAGATCGCCGAGGCCAAGGTGCTGGCCGAGCGTTACGGACTCGTGGACTACGGCGTGCCCACCCTGGTGGTGAACGGCAAATGGATCACGGGCGGCGGCTTCAACGTGCCCTATTCCCAGATCATGCTGGTGGTAAACCAGCTGGTGCAGCAGGAGCAGGCGGCGCTGCCGCCCAGCGTGAAATAACTCTGCGGCCCGCGGGCCGCGCGTCGAGAGGTGTGTGATGAAACGCAGCTGGTTGATCGTCCCTTTCCTGTTCCTGCTCTCCGGTGCGGCGTTCGCGGACGCACCGCCGGGCTTCTCGGAAGGTATGAGCTACGACGTGGTGAATCCCGCCATGCCCACCGAGGCCAAGCCCGGCCAGGTGGAGGTGGTGGAGTTCTTCTGGTACGGCTGCCCCCACTGTTTCGCGCTCGAACCCACCCTCGAGGCCTGGGTGAGGGCCAAACCCAAGGACGTGCTGTTCCGCCGCGTCCCCGGCGCGTTCAAGGATTCCGAGTTTTACGTCGACGGCCAAGCCTTCTACACCGCCCAGGTGCTCGGCATCGGCGATAAGATCCATGAGCCGCTGTTCAACGCTATCCACCTGGGTGGCCAGGACGCGTTGCGCACCGACGTCGACGCGCTGCGCAGTTTCTTCGGCAAGTTCGGCGTGTCCCCCAAGGACTTCGACATCGCCTGGAACTCGTTCGCGGTACAGACGCGCCTGTCCGAGGCGGCCGCCATAGAGACCCGCTACAACATCATGTCCGTACCCACCATCATCGTGGACGGCAAGTGGAAGACCGGCGCAGGCTACAAGACCGCCAACGGCCAGTACATGAACTCCCAGCAGATCATGCAGTGCGTGGGCCACTTGGTGGAGATGGCGCGCGCCGAGCACAGGAAGAAGTAAGCACGCCGATACAGTTTGAAACACCCCGGCGCTGCCGGGAGAGTTGGCATTCCTGTGGCGCGCCCGGACCCGGTGCGCGCCACAGGACGCCCGACATCCCGCAGCTCCGTCCGCACAGCCAGGTGGCTTCATGCCCCTCGACAGCGCTCCCACCACCGTCCTGCCGCGTCCCCTGCGACATTCCCTGGAACTGGATCCCTGGGACCCGCTGTTCCGGGCGCTAATCGTGCTGGGGCTCGTCGGCCTCGTCTATCTGAGTTTCCAGTGGCGTGTTTTCCAGCCGTTGTTTAGCGCCGCGGCGGAGCACCCCTGGACGCGTTACGTCGTACGTCCGAGCCTGCTGTGGGCCGCCATGGGCGCCTTGATGCTGGCTTTCCGCACCCTGCTGTGGTTCCGCTACCGCACACCGCCTGCAGCGAGCCCGGCCGATGCACCGGCACTTACGGTCATCATCCCCGCCTACAACGAAGGGGCCATGGTGGCCCATTCCATCGATTCGGCCGCCGCGGCCCACTATCCGCGCGAACGCCTGCAGATCATCGCCGTCGACGACGGCAGCCGCGACGACACCTGGCATCACATCCAGGCCGCGGCGGCGCGGCACCCCGGGCTCGTGACCACCTTGCGTTTCGACACCAACCGCGGCAAACGGGCCGCCCTGGAGGCGGGCTTCCGCCTGGCGCAGGGAGAGGTGGTAGTGACCGTCGATTCCGACAGCATCATCGAGAAGGACGCACTCCTGGCCATGGCCGGCCCTTTCCGGGACCCGCGGGTGGGCGCGGTGGCAGGCAAAGTCACGGTGTATAACCTCGACCAGGGCCTCATCCCGCGCATGCTCAAGGTGCGCTTCGCCCTATCCTTCGACTTCCTGCGTGCGACGCAATCCACCTACGGCACGGTCTATTGTTGCCCGGGCGCGCTCGCCGCCTACCGGGTAAGTGTGTTGCGCAAGGTGATGGGGGCTTGGAGCCGCCAGAGGTTCTTGGGCGTGCCCTGCACCTACGGCGAAGACCGAGCCATGACCAACTACATCCTGGCGGAGGGCTATGACAGCGTCTATCAACGCGCTGCCGTGGTGCATACGGCGGTACCACGCGGCTACAGGCAGCTCTGCAAGATGTTCCTGCGCTGGGACCGCAGCTACATCCGGGAGGAGCTGCGCTTCGCGCGAATCGTGTGGAGACGCCCACCTTCCTCACGCTGGGTCGCGTTCCTGGATGCGCTCATCACCAACCTGCGCTATCCCGTGGGCTGGGCGAGCCTGGGGCTGATGGCGCTGCTGGTGACCTGGCACCCACTGGCGCTGCTGCGTCTGCTCTGCGCCATCGGTCTCATGGCCGGGCTCAACATCCTCTACTACCTGCGCAGCGAGCGCTCTTGGGACGCGATCTACGGGGTGCTGTACTCCTACTTCTCTGTGTTCGCACTGTTCTGGATATTCCCCTACGCGATCTTCACGGTCAGGGCCCGAGGCTGGCTCACGCGCTGAGCGCGCGGCGGAACCTCACCAGGCCTTCTCCAGGCCCAGGAACACCTCGCGCCCGTCCCCGGGGAAATAGCGGTAGCGCCCCAGGTTGTAGTCGGCGTGCTCCGCATAGGCCGCATCCAGGAGGTTCACGAGCCTCAGGCTCAGGCTGTAGCCGCCGCCCAAGTCCCGTTGCCCGTAGAAGTCCACGAGGTCCTGGCCGCCGTAGCGGTGCTGGTCGGACTCGTCCAACCAGTAGCCGCCCTGGTGCAGGTACCCAAGTTCGAGGCGCGTGGCGCCGTCCGGCTGCCAGCGCAAGGCGACGCGGCCCTGGCTGCGGGGGGCGTATTTCACGTCGGCGCCGTAGACGATCACCGCTCCCTGAGGGAGATCGGCGGCGAAGGCGTAGCTGTGCACCGCGTAGCTGCCCGTCACGAGCACGCTCCACTGCGGGTCCACCGCCCAGTCCACGGAGAACTCCAGGCCCCGGTGGCGGGTGCGTCCGTCGCTGACGTTGAAGCCGTTCGCGTCCCGGAATATGAAGTGGTCCTTGAGCATGTAGTAGAGATCCGCATCCCAGTCGAGACCGTCGCTGCGGCCACGCCATCCGATTTCGAAGTTGTCCAGGGTCTCGGAGTGCAGGTCTGCCACCTCCTGTTGCGACTGGAGCTCGTAGAGCTCCTGGGTCTGGGGTGCCCGGGCACCCCGGCCGATGTTGGCGTAGAAAGTCTCGGTCGGAGAGGCGAGCCAGCTCACCCCGAACTTCGGCAACAGGTTCACGAACTCGTCGCGCCGGTCCGCCGGTCGGTTGAACAGACATCCACCGAAACCGCAGGGCGCGCCGTCGGCGCGGGTGTCGCCCGTGAGCATCAGGTTCACATAGCTGTATTGCACCCGCTCCAGGCGCAGACCGCCGTTGAAGAGCCAGGTGGCCGACCACTGCTGCGTCAGGTTCACGTAGCCCGCGAGGGTACGGCTGTCGGCGGTGTAGTCGTAGTGCAGACCCTGGGGTCGGATGGTGTTTTGGAGGGGGGAGCTCGTCGTGAGGGGGGAGGGTTGAAACTCCGTGAGCCAACCGTGAGTATATTCGGTGTCCAGACCGTAGATGACGCTCGTGTCCGCCGAGAGGCGCGAACGCAGCGCCAGCTCCACGCCGACGCTGTCCTGGGCGTCGTGCTGGATGGGTTCGGCCGGGATGTAATGCTCCGTGAAGCCCATGCTGTTGCGGCGTAGATACGGGTTGATATCCAGCTCGTCGCCGCCGGCGAGACTCAGCTGCCAACGCTGGGCCAGGAGCCAGCTCTGGGTGTCCCGGAACGCGCCCGGCGTGGGGTTCGAGTCCCGCCGCGACTCGTCCCGGTAGGCGTCCTGGCCGTAGATGTAGCCGGCGGTCTTCTGGTCCAGGTTGGTGGCGGCGAGCAGCGTCTCCTGACTCACGGTGTCCCCGGCGCTGTCGTAGCGCAGCGTGAGCTTCTGCTGGTCGTAGCCGGAGTCGGCCCGGAAACCCCCGTCGTGGGCCGCGTTGGCGCTGGCCCGGAAGCCGCTCGTCCCGTCCCAATACCCCAGGCTCGCCTTCACCCGGCTGTAGTCGTGGCTGCCGTGCTCCAGGCTCAACCGCTCGGGCGGCTCCAGGTCCGGCGGCAGGGTGAACACGTTCACGATGCCGTGCAGGGCGTTGCCGCCGTAGAGCACCGAGCCCGGCCCGCGGATCACCTCCACCGCGTTCGCCTGCTCGGTGTCGAGCCAGAAGAGCGCATTGTCGTCGCAGAAGCCGGCGGGCTGGATGGGCAGACCGTCCTCCAGCAGGAGGAACGCACCGCAGGCGCCCACGCCCGTGAGCAGCGGCGAACGCAGGGAGATGAGGCTCTCCTGGCCGCCGTTGCTACTGACGTAGGCGCCGGGCACCGAGCCGAAGATCTGCGCCGGATGGGTGGCATCGATGAGCGACAGGGTGGCGGCGTCGACGCGCACGGTGTTGTCCGGAACGCGCAGGCGCGAGACCGGCGAGCCCGTGTCGGTCACCACCACCTGGCCCAGGTCCACGCCGCCGTCGGCCCAGGCAAGGCCCGGCAACAGCAGCGCCACCACCAGCAGCGATCCGCGCATATTCATCGGGGCAGACTGTAAGCCACGACATAGTCGCCGCGGGTGCTGGCGTCCTTGTAGCCGCCGGCGGCGATCACGAGGTACTGGCGCCCGCC
>DASUBN010000351.1:0-4615 GCA_035763245.1 Gammaproteobacteria bacterium
CTGGAAGGCGTCCCTTCCGAAGACCCCGAAGCCGACGCCCTCAGGGTCAACGCCTGGCTGGAACGCTGCATCTGCGAGGCCCCTGAGCAGTACCTCTGGATCCACGACCGCTTCAAGATCGTGCCGCGCGACTAAGCGGTACTCAGCCGCCGCAGTTGTCCTTGTGCTTCTTCCTTTTCTTCTTGCCCTTGCAGGCACGCTCGTCCTGCTGTTTGCGCTTCAGTTGCTCCTGGGCGCCGGACTTCTCGGCCTGATGTTCCTCGCGCCTCCGTTGGACCTGTTGCAGGCGTTCCTGGCGGCGCTCCCGGAGGGATTCAGGAGCAGACTGCCGCTGCTCCTGCAGCGCAGGGAGGGATCGTTCGCCACCCTGGGGTGCAGACCGTAAATTCTGTCCCTGCTTCCCCTCACGGCGTTCTTCGCGGCGGCTGCCGTTGTGCTCACGCCGCTCTTCCATGCGTTGCTCGCGGCGTTCCGCCGGGGTCAGTGCCTGCTTGCCGGCAGTCGGCGTCTTGGCCCGCTCCGGTCTCTGGACCCCGGGTTTTAGTTTGCCGGTCGCCCGCTGCCGACGCTCCAGCAACTGTTGCCGGCGTGCCTGACGCCTCTGCTGTATCAGCTGGCGATTCCTGTCAGCGCGGGCCTTGAGTGCGGCCGGCAAAGACATGTGTCGCAAGGCGCGGGGAGCGTGATCGATCTGCCGTGCTACGACCTTGCGGCTCTGCACGAAGCTGTATTCGCCCGCCTTGGTCACGGTCTCGCCACCTTCGTTCTTGACGGCGATGGAGCCGTCGCTCACCGCGGTGTAGAGACCGTTATCGGGCGCACCGGTGGCATCCGCCTCGTCCTTGCAGTCGTCGCCGCAATAACGCACGTCGAAGGCGGTGCCGCGCACGCCGATGGTGGCCACGGGGGTATTGATGGCGTAGTTCTGGGAATGGCTCTGGCCGATGAGGCCGTCCACCGCACGCAAGCCGCCTTTCACGAGGTTGAAGAAGGAGCTCTCAGGCTTCTGCTGCGTGCTGACGAGCAGGTCCCGTTCCCCGGCGGAGGGATGGGCGTCCGGGTCGAAATGGTATTCCTGGATCTGGAAGCTCGTATCCGGGTGCAACAGGATGCGGCCGCCGTCCTCGAGATCCAGGTCGAGATAACTGTCGTCGCCCACGGTAAAAGCGTCGCCTGGATAGACCACGTCGCCATCCTTGAGCTGGCGACTAGTGCCGTCGTTGGCCCGGTCCATAACGCTGCCCTGAGCAAGAGCTACACTGCCGGCGTGTTCGGGCCCGAGCGTGGTGACCGTTGCCGGCGCGGTGACGGTGGCAGCGTCTGCCGCAGAGGTCGCGACCGGAGCCGTTGTCTCCGGAGTAGCGGACCTGGTCGCGGCCGCCGGCACTACGGTCGCAGCTTGAGCAGCTGGTGCGGTCGCGACGGCGGGGGCCTGCGTCGGCTGTTCGGAACGCCCGCAGGCGGCGAGCGCCGCCGAGGTCGCCAGGATCAGCCATGGCGTGATACGCATGCCGGAGACTCCCCTTCTGACCACCCGCACGGCGATGTTACCCCTGCTCCGCATACCCATCCCACAACGCCGCCCAGTCTTTCTGGAGCACGCTCGGGTCGATGCGAAACTTGCGCAGGGAGCGTTGCAGCCGATGCATGTTTGACTGCCGCCAGTGGCCATAGTCGGTACGCCACTCGCTGCGGTCGAAGTCTATGATCCAGACGAGGCCCGCCTGGTCAACCAGGATGTTGTGGGCGTTCAAATCCGCGTGCCAGATGCCGGCCTCGTGCAGGCGGCGGACGCACATCCCCACTTCCTTCCATGGGATGGCGTCATGATGCGCTGCTAGCAGCTCACCCAGGGAGCGGGCACCAGGTATGCGCCGGGTGATGAGGTCACCGCTATACCCCAAGCCCTTGCGCTGCACCCGTGCCGCCACCGGCCGGGGGACCGGCAGACCCCGGGAATGCAGCTCCGCCAGGAGCCGCCACTCCCGCCAGGGGCGGGCACGCTCGAGTCCTGTCCATAAATAGGCATCGGCCACGAAGTGCGCCGGCAGTCCGCCGCGCCGATAATGGCGCAGCACCCAATCCTCCTCGCCGCCCTGGATGATCCAGGCCGCGCCGCGGCCTCCGACCGCCACCGCGCGCTCCGAAGGCGTGAACAGCGCGTCGTCCGCGTGGCTTACCAGCGTGTCATCGTATAGGATGGTCGTCGGTCCCGCCGACAGAGTTCGCGCTGTCATCCCACCAGCCCCGACATGGTCAACGTAACCACTCCCGCGCCAGAATCGCTCTGCGTGCTGCGCCTCTCGGCGGTAGGCGACGTGTGCCACACGCTGCCGGTGGTGCGCACACTGCAGGCTGCCTGGCCCACCACTCGGATCGCCTGGATCATCGGCAAGCTCGAGGCGAGCCTCGTGGGCGACATTCCGGGCATCGAGTTTATCATCTTCGACAAATCGGAAGGCCTCGGCGCCTATACGGCGCTGCGCCGCCGCCTCAAGGGCCGACGCTTCAACCTGCTGCTGCACATGCAGATGTCCCTGCGCGCGAGCGTGGCGAGCCTTACGGTGAGAGCGCCGGTGCGCCTGGGGTTCGACCGGCAACGTGCTCACGACTTCCAGTGGCTGTTCACCAACAAGCGCATCTGGTACAAGCCGCGTCAACACGTGATGGACAGCCTCTTCGGCTTCTCCGAGGCGCTCGGCGTCGCCGAGCACCGCCTGCGCTGGGACATCCCGGTGCCTGCCGAAGCACGTGCCTTCGCCAAGGAACAGATACCGGACGGCGTAGGAGCACTCATCATCAGCCCCTGCGCCAATCCGCGCTTCCGCAACTGGCGCAGCTGGCAGCCCGAGTGCTACGCGGCCGTGGCCGAGCACGCCGTGGAGAAGCACGGACTCAAGGTATTGGTGACGGGCGGTCCGAGCGAGATCGAGAAGGCCTACGGCGAGCGCATCAGCACCCTTTCCAGGGTCCCCGTGACCGACTTAGTGGGCAAGACGTCCTTGAAACAGCTGATGGGCCTATTGGGCCGCGGCACCGTGCTCGTGTCGCCGGACTCGGGGCCGGTGCACATGGGCACCGCCGCCGGCATCCCGGTGATCGGCCTCTACGCGACCACCAACCCGGACCGGGCCGGACCCTACTTGAGCCAGCGCTGGCGCGTGGACCGTTATCCCGACGCCCTCGCCCGCTTCAACCATGAGACCCCGGATGCGGCTTCCTGGGGCACGCGGGTGCGGGATCCCGCCGCCATGGACTGCATCAGTGTGGCGGACGTGGTCGGGAAGCTGGACGAACTGATGGCCGCGAAGTCACGCGGCGAGAAGCTGGTTCAGGACTCCTGAGTGCCCGGCAAGGTGAGCACCGCCTCCAGCCCGCCCTCGGGAGGGTTGCGCAACAACAGGCTGCCGCCGTGGAGTTCCGCGATGTTGCGGGCGATACTCAAACCCAGTCCCGTGCCGCCGCCCTCGCGGCTGCGTGCACCCTCCAGCCGGTAGTAAGGTTCGAACACTTTCTCCAGCTCCTCCGGAGGGATGCCGGGACCGCGGTCCCGCACACGGATCACCGCACCGCGGCCCTTGGCCTCCACCGACACCGTCACCATGCCGCCGCCGTAGCGCACGGCGTTGGTGACCAGGTTGTCGAGGCAGCGCCTTAGCGCCCGCGGCCGCAGGAGCACGGGCTTATCCAGGCGGCCCTGGAGTTGCACGTCGTAACCCATGTCCAGGGAATCGGTCTGCAGGCTCTCGAGTAGGGCCATCACGTCGACGCTCTGCACCGCCTCTCGCTCCTCGAAGCCTCGCAGGAAGGCGAGCGTGGCGCTCGTCATGCTCTCCATCTCCTGCAGGTCGTGCACAAACTTGGTCTTCAGGGCCTCATCTCCGAGGAGTTCCGCCCGGAGGCGCAGGCGGGTGATGGGAGTGCGCAGGTCGTGGGACACGGCGGTGAGGATGCGGGTGCGCTCGTATATATAGTCACGCAGGCGCGCTTGCATGGTGTTGAAGGCCGCGATCGCGGCCCGCACTTCAAGGGGGCCCTGCTCCGGCAAGGGCGGCCGGTCCAGGTCCCGGCCCAGGGCGTCGGCGGCGTTGGCGAGCAGAGAGAGCGGCCTGGTGAGGCGCCGCACTGCCAGGAATGACAACAACAGCACCGACAACAACAGCACCGTGAGACTGAGCAACAAGCGCTCAGGCCGGTCGATCACGGTCCAGGGCCGCGGATGATCGAAGATCGCCCAGCTGCCATCACTGAGCTGTACTTCTGTGATGACGTGCGCGCTTTGCCGGATGTCGGTGGTATCCATCTTTGTCGGGATACCGGCCACCGATTCCTGGGGCGTACGCTCGGCCACCAGGACACGCACATCGCGTCGGCCTAGCTGCTCCTTGAGTGCCGCCAGATAGTCGGCGAGCTGAGGGTCGAGCTTGCCCGCAGTCAAGGGGCCTTGAGCGATGCTCACCAGTAGTCGCGGCGTGGTGATAATCGCGGCGATGCGGCTACGCTCAGTCGGATTCAACGAATCCATGAAGCGAACCGCTTGAGCCATACGCTGCGCCCACTGGGCGTCGCTGAAGTGGAAGAGCTCCCGATCACGTTCCGAAAGGCTAATGGCCGC
>DASUBN010000352.1:0-6434 GCA_035763245.1 Gammaproteobacteria bacterium
GGGCAAGCCCTTCTCGCTGGACAACTACCGCTCCCTCACGGCGGACAGCGTGAGCGCCGAGGATGGCCTTGGGGAGCTCGGCATCAAGGCCACGCCGCTCGAGGCCATCGCACCGACCTATATCAGACCTTAAGCGGCCCGGCGCGGAGCGCTGGGCGTGGCCAAGCCGCGGGCGACGGGCCAGTAGTCCTTGGGCTGCTCGGGCCCTTCCACCAGGGCCTTCAAGGCAACCAAGCCCTTCTCGAACTCGCGGCCGTTGATCTCCTCCAGGTTCAGGAACAGGCCCAGGAGCTTCACGATGAAGGGCCGGGCGCCGTCCATCTCCCAGCGCACTTCGGTGCCGCCGCTCACGGGCTTGAGCGAGAACTCCACCAGGCTGTCGGCCTTGAAGGGGCGGAAGAATTCCAGCTCCAGGATCACGCGCTTCCCGGGAGCGGTGTCGATGATCTCCATGCGGCCGCTGCCGAGCTTGTCGTTGCCGTCCCACTCGTACACGGCGCCGGTGCCGCGGGGGCTGCCGCTGAAGCGGCGCTTCGCGGCCGGGTCCAGCTGCTCGAAGGGCGACCAGGCGCCCACGAGGCGCAGGTCGTCGAGGAACGGGAAGATGGCCTGGGGCGAGGCCTGGATGCGGATGCTGCGCGCCACGGTGGCGTAGTCGGGGCGGCTGTGGGCGTAGAGCAGCAGGCCGACCGCGAGGGCGGCGAGGCTGGCGAGGACGGTGAGGGTGATCATGGCGGGCTCCAAACTCGATTTGCTTATGGGTTAGTGACGGAGACGCCGGCTTGCATGTGACGCGGGCGCGGCCGGCGGCGCGCCGAGAGGCCGAACATCATCACCAGCACGCTGGCGGTGGTGTTGAGGGCGGAGATGAAGGTGAAAGGCAGGTCGTGCACCACCAGGGCGGCATAGGAGGTGGTGACGAGTGCGCCCAGGGACCAGGAGGCCCAGGAGGCGACGGCGATGCCGCGGCGGGTGGCGGGCTCGCGCCAGTAGAGCCGCAGTTGCGGCCAGTAGCTGAGCGCGATGCCCACCCCGCCGGCGAGGTAGCACCAATGGATGAGGGTGGCGAAGGAGCTCATGGCTCAGAGGGCCTGCATGGCTCCGCCGTTGATCATCCAGGGGGTGCCGAAGCGGTCGGTGACCATGCCGAAGGTCTCGGCCCAGAAGGTCTTGTCCATGGGCATGGTGACCTGGCCGCCCTCGGCGAGCTTCTCGAACACCTGCCGCGCTTCGGCCACGGTGGCGTAGATCAGGGACAGGCCGAAGCCATGCTTGCCTTGGTAGGGGCACTGGCGGGTGGCGTCGGAGGCCATGAGGGCGCCGCCGCTCGGCAGGGCGAGGCGTGCGTGCAGGATGCGATCCACCTCGTCCTTGGGCGTCTGGGCCGCGAAGGGGGAGTCGGCGAAGCTCATGAGCACTTCGAGCTTGCCGCCGAGGGTCTTTTCATAGAAACGCATGGCAGCGGCGCAGTCGCCGTCGAAGACCAGGTAGGGGTTGGGCGTGGACATGGGGTTCTCCTCTTCGGATTGCGTTGGTGTGTGTAACTGTACTATATAGTACAATCAATGTCAATGGGTATTCCGCTTGAAATTTGCCAAATCTGCTATACTGTGTACCGTATAGAACATCTATATAGGTAGGCGATGAACGGCAAACCGGACACCCGGACGCGGATGATCGAGGCGGCCCTGGACTTGTTCCACCGCCAGGGGGTCAACGCGACCAGCATCGACCAGGTGCTGGCGCTGTCGCACACCGGCAAGAGCCAGTTCTCCCACTACTTCAAGACCAAGGACGGGCTGATCCAGGCCAGCCTGGAATACCTCAGCAAGGTGATACGCAGCGGCGAGTCGCCGTCGAGCTACGAGATCAAGACCTGGGAGGACATGGAGCGCTGGTTCCAGCAATACATCGACTACCAGAAGGCCGTGGACTTCGAGCGCTCCTGCCCGCTCGGCACCATCGGCAACGACATCAGCAACGAGCAGCCGATGCTGCGCATGGAGGTGCGGCTGTTCCTGGAATGGGCCCGGGGCAAGCTGGCGCGCTTCTTCGCGGAGCGCCAGGCGGCCGGCGAGCTCCAGCCTTCGGCGCAACCGGAGGCGCTGGCGGACTTCTGCCTCTCCATCATGCAGGGCGGGATGCTGCTCACGAAGATGAAGCGCGACTCGGACATGTTCGAGCACGCCGCCGCCCAGGCGAACGCCTACATCAAGTCCCTGAGAGTCCAGCCCCGCGCCTGACCGCCGGCACCGGCGTCTGGGATAAGATGCCCCCATGAAGACCTATCTCGTGGGCGGCGCGGTGCGCGACCGGTTGCTGGGCCTGCCCGTGAAGGAGAAAGACTGGGTGGTGACCGGCGCCACGCCCGCCGAGCTCACGGCACTCGGCTACAAGCCCGTGGGCAAGGACTTCCCGGTGTTCCTGCATCCCGAGAGCAACGAGGAATATGCCCTCGCCCGCACCGAGCGCAAGACCGGACGCGGCTACCACGGCTTCGAGTTCATGAGCGCGCCCGGCGTGACGCTGGAGGAGGACCTCAAGCGCCGCGACCTCACCATCAACGCCATCGCGGAAGATTCCGATGGCAGGCTCATCGATCCTTACGGCGGCGAACCTGATCTGAAGGCGCGGCTGCTGCGCCACGTCTCCCCCGCTTTCTCGGAGGACCCGGTGCGGGTGCTCAGGGTGGCGCGCTTCGCGGCGCGCTTCGCGCCGCTCGGCTTCGCCGTGGCGCCCGAGACCCTCGCGCTCATGCAGGGCATGAGCGACGACGGCGAGGTGGACCATCTGGTGCCGGAGCGGGTGTGGCAGGAGACCCTGAAGGCACTGGCCTCGGAACGCCCCTCTGTCTATTTCGAGACGCTGCGCTCCTGCGGCGCGCTCAAGCGCGTGTTCCCGGAGTTGGAACGGCTCTACGGCGTGGCCCAGCCCGCCAAGTGGCACCCGGAGATCGACACAGGGGTGCACGTGATGATGGTGCTGGACCAGGCGGCGAGGCTCACTCCCGACCCCACGGTGCGGTTCGCGGCCCTCACCCACGACCTCGGCAAGGGCACCACGCCCAAGGACATCCTGCCCCACCACTACGGCCACGAGGAGCGCAGCGTGAAGCTCACGGAGGCGCTCTGCGCCCGCCTCAAGACGCCGCGGGAGTTCAAGGAGCTGGCCCTGATAGTGGCCAGGCACCACGGCTTGGTGCACAAGGCCGAGGAGATCCGCTCCGACACGCTGCTGAAGCTGCTCGAGAGCGTGGACGCCTTCCGCCGCCCGGAGCGCTTCGAGCTCTTCCTCACGGCCTGCGAGGCGGACCACCGGGGCCGCACCGGGCTCGAAAACACCCCCTTCCCCCAAGCCGATTATCTGCGCAAGGCGTGGGCTGCGGCCCGGGCCGTGACCACGGAGTCGCTGGACACGGCGAAGCTCTCGGGAGCGGAGATCGGCGTGGAGCTGAAGAAGAAGAGGCTGGAAGCGGTGCGCGGCGCAACCGGCCGCGATTGATAAGGAGGTTTGCATGGTGATCAGTAAGAAACTGGTTTTGCTTTTGAGCGCAGCACTAGTCGGGTGCGCCGGTGCCTCCTATACACGATCCGAAAAAGCCACCGAGCTGATGGTGCAGCCGTTACTCACCACCAGCGGCGGCTTCCTGTTCTATACAGGCGACTTCGGGGGCATATTCGACCCCCGCGGACCCTTGTCGCTCTATCTCTACGGCAACGGCTCCGAGAAGAACACCGGCACGACCACCTTCGATCGCTGTGCGCCACCCAGTCTCCAGGAATACGACGCGGACCCGGCCCCCTGGCAAAAGCAGAGACGGGAGTGCCCGGAGACTTACATGCGCGCGATACCGATGGGCACGGCCATACAGGTCGATGACATCTACTGGAGCTATGACTTCGAGAACGGCGATCGCTACAAGATCGCCGCGCATTTCGTGGATCCACGCCTGGGGCGGGACGAGTTCGAGCTAAGCCAGTATTACTTCATCACCGCCCAGCAATCACCGGACGGACATATGCACTTGAAACCGCAATACTTCAAGGCGCAGCACCCCTGATCAGAGGGTGTGGGCGAGATCGCGCAGTGCGAAACCGCCCAAGCTCTGCTCCAAGCCCTTGCTGAAGCCGATCACCTTGAAGCGCTCCCCCATCTCGTCCGGCAGCGTGAGCAGCTTCACTTGCTGGGCCGCCTGCAGGCTGGCCATGGCCTCCTCGCTGATGCCGAGCGCCAGGAGGAAATGGGCCTGGGTGGTGTAGCCGGCGAGTTCGAGGCCGGCGGCGGTGCCCGCCTCGGCCACGGCGCTGAAGTCCACGTGGGCGGTGATGTCCTGCAGGCCGGGATAGAGGAAGGGATCGCCGTGGGCCCGCTGGCGGTAATGGCACATGAGGGTGCCCATGCGCCGCTCGGGATGGTAATAGGCCGCGCGCGGATAACCGTAGTCCAGGAACAGGACGGCGCCGTGCCGCAACGAGGCGGCGAAGCTCTGGAACAGGGCCGGCAGCACGGTGCAGATCTCGGAGGTGTAGCCGTGGGCGAGGGGCGCCTTGAGGGTCTTGTCCAGCTCCGCGAGCGCCGCGGCGAGCTCGCGGCGCGGTTCGCTTAAGGTCCAGGCGAAACCCTCCCCCTTCTCTATGACGCCGTACTCCTCGTATCCCTTGCTCCCTTTCCGAAAGCGCGCCACGGGCAGCGCGTCCAGCACTTCGTTGCCGAGCATCACGCCCACGAAGCGTTCCGGCAGGGTGTCAAGCCAGCGCACCCGCGGCAGGAGTTCGGGCACCCTGGCGGCGAGGCATTCCTGCTGGCGCGCCTTGAGATCGGCGCTCACTTCCAGGATCAGGTATTCCTCCGGCAGCCGGTCGAGCTGCTTCAACTCCAGCAGCACGTCCGCCGCCATGACGCCGGAACCGGCGCCGAGCTCCAGTACGGAACCGCCGCCCAAGGCCTTCAAGACCTCGGCGCACTGACGCGCCACGCAGCGGGAGAATAGCGGCGAGAGCTCGGGGGCGGTGACGAAGTCCCCCGCGGCGCCGAACTTGCGGGCGCCGGCGCTGTAGTAGCCGAGCCCGGGGGCGTAGAGCGCGAGCTCCATGTAGCGGGCGAAGGGTAACGCGCCGCCCGCGGCACGGATCGCTTCCTGGATGTGCGCCGTCACGCGGTGGCTGTGCTCGAGCGCGTCCGCGCCGGGGATCGGCAGTTCCTGTGGGGATTGGCTGATGGTCAAGACGGATTTCTGCTTTAATGAGCGGGGCGTAACCCGCGGGAAGATTGCGATGCAGAAGGATAACCGAAACCTGGAGGGCCGCACCGCGCTCGTGACCGGCGCTGCCAAGCGCCTGGGCGCCGTCATCGCCCGGAGACTGCATGCGGAGGGCATGAACCTCCTGCTGCACTACAACAAGTCGGAGCAGGAGGCGGCGGCGCTCTGCCAGGAACTCAACAAGGCGCGCAAGGACTCCGCGGTCGTCGCCCAGGCGGACCTCGCCAACATCCAGGGCCTGGATTCATTGGTGAAGGCGGCGCTGCAGTGGCAGGGGCTGCACGTGCTCGTCAACAACGCCTCGAGCTTCCACCCGACGCCCTTGGGCAGCGTGGGCGAGGACGACTGGGACGAGCTCATGGCGAGCAACCTGAAGGCGCCCTTCTTCCTGGCCCAGGCGGCGGCGGTGCATCTCAAGAAGGAGCACGGCAGCATCGTGAACATGGTGGACATCCACGCGCGCCGGCCGCTCCGGGAGCACACGGTCTACTGCGCCGCGAAAGCAGGGCTCGCCATGCTGACGCTTTCGCTGGCCAAGGAGCTCGGCCCGGAGGTGCGGGTGAACGGCGTGGCCCCCGGTCCGGTGCTCTGGCCCGAACAGGGGCTGGACGCGGCCACCAAGAAATCCATCCTCGAAGCCACGGCCCTGAAGCGCAAAGGCTCGCCGGAGGACGTGGCCGGCGCGGTGCTCTATCTCGTGCGGGACGCGGGGTACGTGACGGGCCAGATCATCGCCGTGGACGGCGGACGCAGCCTCGGTTGGTAAAATCGTCGAAGACAACAACAAGGATCGCCAATCATGGCTGGTGAAGCAAAGGGTGTCTTCCGTACATTCATTTCGCGCTTCCAGGGCGCCCAGGCAGGTGCGTCGGCCGGCGACACATTACTCCTGGGTTCGCTCACCCTGGTTCCGCTCATCGGGGTGCTGGTATGCGCCTACTTTGCGTCGCACTACGCATACTGGCGGCCGGATACCTGGGCTTATCTGGGTTCGCCCCATAATGAGTTCGAATACAATCAACGCTGGCTGTTGCCACCCTTCTTCCATCTCCTGAGGCGCGTGCCTCAGTTCACGGCGTGGCTGGTGGCGGTGTTCCTGTTCGGTTGGCTGGGCTACCGCATCGCGCGCACTTACCTCGCCGGTTCGCCGTACGAGAGCCGGGCACTCAGCATC
>DASUBN010000353.1:0-3297 GCA_035763245.1 Gammaproteobacteria bacterium
CAGTTCTTGAAGAAGCATGCCTCCGAGTACAGCTTTGTCATGCTGTGCCGGCCGTATGTGGCAATCCGCTATCTGGACCTGCTGCGGCACATCGTGCCCCAAACACGCATTATCTATGACACCGTGGATTTGCACTACCTCAGGGAACGTCGCCAGGCGGAAGTGGAGAAGAATCCGCTCATGGCTGAGCGTGCGGAGCGTACCCGCGAAGACGAGCTCAAACTGATCAGAGGGGCGGACGCGACCATTGTGGTGAGCCCGGTGGAGCAGAAGATACTGTCGGTGGAGGCGCCGGATGCCAACGTGCACGTGGTGCAGCTCGTGATCCCGGAAGAGCCCCAGGGGCCCGGATTCGCAACGCGCCGCGATCTCCTGTTCATCGGCAGCTACCAGCATCCGCCCAATGTGGAAGCGGTGCTGTACTTCGCGCGGGAGATCATGCCGCTCTTGCTGGCGCGCATCCCCGATTTCAAGCTGCGTATCATCGGTGCCAAGCCGCCGGCGGAGATTCAGGCACTGGCCGGCTCACATGTGGAAATCCTGGGTTTCCAGCGTGAACTCGCGCCATTCTTCGATACCTGCCGCGTGATGGTGGCACCGCTGCGCTTCGGCGCCGGCATCAAGGGCAAGCTTGGTACCAGCTTCAGCTTCGGGCTGCCGGTGGTGGCGACCTCTATTGCCGCCGAAGGCATGTACCTGGAGGACGGCCGCGACCTGCTCATCGGCGATACACCGCAGGACTTCGCCGACGCCGTGGTGAGGGTCTACACTGACCCCATGCTCTGGCAAAAGCTGTCGGAGGCGGGGCGGCGTGTGGTGCGCGAGCGTTTCGCGCCGGAAGTGATCCGCCGGGGCCTAGTGGAGGTCATTGCTTCCGCCGATAAGCGCGCTGGCTTGAGCGCCCGGGTCGCCGGCTGAAGCGGATTTCCGATCAAAGTTTCTTGACGACTTCGATGTGCGCCGGGATGGGCAGGGCGGGCTCCAGTTCCCGTTCCCAGCGACCATCCTGCAGGTTGAAACCGCAGTTCTTGTAGACCTCGCGGCACAATAGGTTCAACTCGGTCTCCACCAGCACCGCGCTGCAGCGCGTGGCGCCGTGTCCGCCCAGGCGGCGTAGCACTTCGGCGATCGCCGCCGACTCCACGTCCATGCCCGCCACCCGGCAGCTCATCACGAATTGCTCGATGCGGGCGTCCTGCACCACCAGCACCCCGACGGTGCCGTAGGCAGTGAAACGGTCCTTGACGCTGAAGCTGAAGAGCCGCGCGCCTTCCGCCAGGGCGGCGCCGAGTTCCCGCTCGGTCCAGCGCTTGCCGGTGGTGTTGAACTGGTTGGTCTTGTTGATGAGCTCCAGCGCCCGCGGGAAGCCCGCATGCTTGGGGCCGTCTAGTTCCTGCATGGCGAACTGCAGCGAGAGCGAAGCGAGGAAGTCCTCCCGTGACATCTGCTGGCGCTGGGTCTCGCGCTCAACCTGGGCGCGCATCATGTCGCTGCGCGCGGCGGATTCGGCGGTGACGCCCGCCACCTGGGTCTCGGCGGACCAGAGCAGAATGCGGCGCCACAGATAGGGGTTGGAGCCCATCACCCGGATCTCGGGGAAGGCGGCCTGCACGCTGGCACGCTCCACCGGGTTATCGTCCACGAACAGCACGTTGCGCGGCAGCAGGTTCATCTCGCGCAGGATCTCCTGGATGTTCTCCACCTTGGGGCGCCAGTTGACCTTGCTGCTGGCGAAATCGTCCAGGCTGATCCTGGCACCCATGATCTCGCCCCAGAGCTGGCGGATGCGCCCCTCGTCGTTCTTGCTGGCGATGGCGAGCAGCACGCCGCGGCGTCTGAGGTAGCCCAGCGCCTCCACGATGCCGAGCGGCCAGCCGGCCATCTCGGTGTCGGCGCCGTCCGCCTTCTCGGCGGCGACGCCGCGCCACAGGGTGTCGTCGATGTCCATGATCACGAGCTTGACCATGTCCACCTGGCGGATGGTGCGGTACATGGCGATGAGCTCGTTCCAGAGGGTCATCAGGTATTCGTAGTTCCTGATGCTGTACAGTCCGGTCATCTGTGGCACGGGCTCGAGCCGTTCCTTGTCATGGGCCAGGTCGGCGTTGGACAGGGCGGCGCCATGGTTGAGCTGGCAGACCGGGTCGTCCTGGAAGTAGCGTCGGCCGTAGGTGCTGACGAGCTGGTCCATGTCCAGGAGATGGGTGTTGCGGTACTTGCGCAGTTCTCCGGCCAGGAACTCGTTCAGCTTCTCGGTGAAGTAGCCGAAGTTGCGCAGGTCGTAGCGTGGCAGCAGGCGGCCCAGCGGGTTCTGCTGCGGCACCATGAAGTTGCAGACGAAGCTCAGGATGCCGTGGTCGGTGTTCCAGCGCATCGCCGCCGCCAGGAACTGGCTGATGCGCTGCTGCGAGTCGGCGAGCAGGGCTTCATAGGCGGGCAGGTCCTCGTAGCCCAGCCGGAAGTAGGCGTTGTCCGGCACCACCGCGCGGATCGGCAGCTGCACTACCTGGAAGTCGTAGTCTTCGGGCGGCTGTGGTGGCCGCTCCGGCAGCTGGGTGAAGTTGTTGAACAGCAGGAAGTCCGCCGGGCAGCCGTTCTCCGCACTCTTGAAGGCGGCGGGCCAACCCGAGGCGAGACAAGAGCCGATGACAATGATGCGCTTCAGCTGGGTGGGGGTGACCACGAGGTCCTGGGGACAACGGAACACGCGGTCGTGGATCTTCGGCGCGACGGCTTGGGGCTTGGCACGGAACAGGCGGAACAAGGGCGTGCTCACTGTGTGGGGTCGGGCGGCGGGGGCGATGAGGTTAGCATCCGCAAGACGGGCTTGTGAAGCGCATCCCGTTGCGCCTGTCTCGGGCCGGCGGTGCCGTGTAGAATCCCTCTGATATAGATGCTCGATGGCCGGACAGCGGCCTCCGCGACCCTCCGTCCAGCGACCCTGCGGCCCCTTGGCCTCCGGCAGCGCGCACCGGGTCCGCCGGACAGGAGTTGGGGTATGCAAGGTCGAAATCTGCGGCGACGATTCCCGGTGCGGAGCTGGTTGCAGCGACTGGCGGCGAGAGCGGGCCTCGTCCGCCGCGACGGCGCCCGGGACGGCCGGGCCGCGGTGCTTGCCGCCGCGGGACCCATGCCGCGCGAGGCGACCCTGTGGCACAAGAGCGGCGCCGATCCCCATGCTCCCGGCGGTCTCTACGCCTTCCAGCGGCTGCAGCAGCCGTATTTCATCCCCTACGCCGGCAATTCCTTCAAGCTCGCCAAGTCCGACGCGGTGTTCGCCATCGGTTCCTGTTTCGC
>DASUBN010000354.1:0-7865 GCA_035763245.1 Gammaproteobacteria bacterium
CCGCCAACTGAGGTTGTTCGACCCTATCAAGGGATGGTTGCGTCTCAGGTGAGACGGTTGACCAGCATGACCTTGATGGCTTCCATCTGATGCATGATCAGGCGGACGCGGTTATTCAGGCCGTTGAAGAACACGAGGCCCAGGATGGCGACGAACAGGCCCGCGGCGGTCGCGATCAAGGCCTCGGCCACGCCGCCGGTCACCTTGGTCGGGGCCGTGTCGGCGGCGCCCAGCACCTTGAAGGCCTCGAAGATGCCGACGATGGTACCGAGCAGACCGAGCAGCGGTCCGAGCGTCACGATGGTGTCGAGCATCCACAGGCTGCGGTCGATGCGCGGCGCCTGCAGCATGATGGTCTCCTCGATGAGGTCGGCGAGACGCACCGGGTCCTTCACATCGGGATACTTGAGGGCCACTTCGAGCACGGCACCCTGGGGGTACTTGGCGGTACGGACGGCCAGATCCATCAGCGCGTCGCGGTCCACGTCTTCCATCTCGAGTACGGTGCCGGCGATCAGCTCACCCTGACGCACGATCTTGGCGAGGTACCAGGTGCGGTCGACGATGATGGTGAGGCCCACCAGCAGGAGGAAAACGATGACGTAAAGGATGCCGCCGGAAACCGCGGCGATATGGATCAACTCTTGCAAGCTCACTTGGGTGTCTCCTGAAATACCGGAAGCGGTATTCGCTCTGTTGCAAACGCGCACAGGAGATCCGCAGAGCGGGAAGCCCGCGGAATCTCCCAGCGCACCGTTTCGTGGGCCACGTGTTTTACTCGAACCCGGCCGGTTATGTCAATGAACCAGTCGGCCTTTTCCGAGGAACCCGTACCCCTACAATTATGCCCCAATCCACCCCCTGCTACAGCCCTTTACAAACGGGGGGATTGATGCGTATTCCGGCCGGCAACTTACCCCGCCGGACGGGCCTTTGCCAGCGAAAAACCCGATAAAAACCTGATAAAAACCTGATTCAGAAGTCCCGACTGCACGGGCCTTATGACAAGCTTCCCTGGCCTCAATCCCCCAACCAGGCCGCGATGCGCTTGAACACGCCCAGACGGCCCAGGGCGGTGAGCAGCACGGCACCTGCGAAGGCGACCAGGCCCAGGAACACGAGGTCGTGGGCACGGGTGTCGGAGGCGGCGAAGAAGTACAGGATGATGCCCGCGAGCAGTACCGCCTGCAGGTAATCCAGAGCCCCACGCCAGGGCTTGCGGAACAGTTCGCCTGCGAAAGCTATCCCGGATACCACGGCCATGCCGAGGAAGATCAGCATGTCCTTCAGGAGCTCGCGCAGGGGCAGGTCGCTCAGCACCACCGTCTGGTCGAGAGTCGCATCCTGGGTCAGCACCCAGCGGAAGAAGATGAGGATCGCGAGCACGACGCCGAGCGCCGCGGCGCTGCCGAAGATCACACCGTTGATGAAGGTCATGGGGCGCATACGGGGCCTCGGCTCCTGGCCGGCGGGGGCGCTATTGTAAACGGCACTCGCGCCCGAGGGCGCCATCCCCTATGCTTATATACAGCCGCAACACCTCCTCCTGCCCCGGATCCAGGATCCCTCAACTCATGCACCGCAAGTCCCCATCGCTCCTCCTGGCAGGCGTCCTGCTCGTCGCCTCCATCCCGACCTTCGCCACCGTCACCGCACCCGCGCCGGTCACCCTCGTCGCGCCCAAGGCCATCGTGCCGGACCCGCACGACGCCGTGGTGGACGAGGTCATCGCCGGGCTCATGGAGCGCGCCCATTATTCGAACCGCCCGCTGGACGACACCCTCTCTCAGCAGATCTTCAAGCATTACCTCGAGGACCTGGACCCGAACCGCAGCTACTTCACTCAAGGAGACGTGGACAGCATCTCCGGCATGAAGCTCACCCTCGGCGACGACATAAGGGACGGCCGCCTGCAGCCCGCCTTCGACATCTACAACCTGTTCCAGAAGCGCGTCGCCGAGCGCCTGCAGTACGCCATGCAACTGCTCTCCAAGGAGCCGGATTTCAGCGTACAGGAGCGCTACACCTTCGATCGCTCCAAGGCTCCCTGGGCGAAGGACAGCGCCGAACTCGACGACCTGTGGCGCAAGCGCGTCAAGAACGATGCCATCAGCCTGCTGCTGGCCGGCAAGACCTGGCCCCAAGCCGCCGATACGCTGCGCAAGCGCTACCAGAACTTCGCCTATCGCACCAACCAGGTGAACGCCACCGACGTGTTCTCGCTGTTCATGAACTCCTATGTGCATTCGGTGGATCCGCACACCGACTACTTTCCGCCGAGCCAATCGGAGGAATTCCAGATCCAGATGAGCCTGAAATTGCAGGGGATCGGCGCCTCCCTGATCTCAGACGGCGAATACACCCGTGTGGATCACCTGCTCCCAGGAGGTCCTGCAGCCCGGGACAAGCGTCTGCAGCCCGATGACCGCATCACCGGCGTGGCCCAGGGCGCGGACGGCGACATGGTGGACGTGGTGGGCTGGCGCCTGGACGACGTAGTGGCCCTGATCCGCGGCACCCCCGGCACCGTGGTGCGCCTGCAGGTGCTTCCGGCCGGTGCCGCGCCGGGCGCCCCCGAGAAGGTCATCCAGCTCACCCGCGACAACGTGAAGCTCGAGGCCCAGGCGGCCCACAAGAAGATCGTCACCGTGACCCGTGGCGAGCATCGCTACAAGATCGGCGTCATCACCGTGCCCGGCTTCTACGAGGATCTGGAAGCCCGTCTTCAGGGCGACAAGAACTACAACAGCACTACCCGCGACGTGGCCAAGCTGCTCGTCGGTCTCAAAGCCGAGCACGTGGATGGCGTGGTCATGGACCTGCGCAACAACGGCGGCGGTTCGCTCCGGGAGGCCGAGGACCTTACGGGACTCTTCATCCCCGAGGGCCCGGTGGTGCAGATCCGCCACCACGACGGCAAGATCGACGTGGAGGGCGAGGACGCGGACAACGGCGTGGTCTATGCCGGCCCCCTGGCGGTGCTGGTGAACCGCTACACCGCCTCCGCTTCCGAAATCTTCGCCGCCGCCATCCAGGACTACCGCCGTGGCCTGGTGGTGGGTTCCACCACCTACGGCAAGGGCACGGTGCAGCAGCTCGCGGACTTGAACCGCTTCATCCCCGGCGACAGCGACTCGGGCCAGCTCAAGCTCACCATCGACAAGTTCTACCGGGTGAGCGGCTCCAGCACCCAGGACAAGGGCGTGACCCCCGACATCTCCCTCCCCGCCCTGGTGGACCCCGCCGACGTGGGCGAATCCACCAACGACAGCGCCCTGCCCTGGGACGAGATCGCGCCCGCCGACTACGGCGTGCTGCACGACGGCCTGGACAGGGCCCTGCCGCAGCTCAACAAGGACCATGAACAGCGCGTGGCCAAGGACCCGGACTGGAAGCTCTTCATGGACGCCCTGCACGATGTCCAGGCGGAGCGGGCCGAGACCTCCGTCTCGCTGGTGCTGGCGGAGCGGCAGAAGGAGCGTGCCGCCGAGGACGCCAAGCGTCTGGTCCTCGCCAACGCCTGGCGCAAACTCGAGGGCCTCGCTCCCGCGGCCACCCTGGAGGAAGCCCTGAAGGCGCCCAAGACCGCCTCCGACCCGGATGGCAGCGATAGCCCCGGCATCGAGCCGGATGTGCTCCTGGACGAGACCGCTGAGATCGTGGCGGACATGGAGGCGAAGAAACTCTTCCAGCACGCTCCGGCCTCCGCCGTGGCCGATAGAAACTAAACCCCTATCTAGTAGCTAACCCGTCTTTATATATAGACCCCCCTGATTTCAGGGGGGTCTATGTACTTGCATGTATCAAAACTAGTGTTATACTCATCTATAACAGTGTTATTGCGTTTCCGGGGCCTTCCTAAAAGAACCGAGATTCAAGAGGCATACGCCATGAAATCCACACTCGCCCACATCGTTTTCCTGACCCTCCTAGCTTGCGGCCTGGCTTTAGGCCTCTCGGGCTGCGGCGGCAATGCCGCCCAGGCCAAGGAGGCCGCCCAGGACACGACTCCCGCCATCCCGGTGGAAACCGCCACCGCGAAGCGGGCCGAGGTGGCCGCCACCTACTCGGGCACTACGACCCTGGAGGCCGCCGAGGAGGCGACCGTGGTAGCCAAGGTGGGGGGCACCGTGGCCCAGATCTACGCCGAAGAGGGCCGCCAAGTGCGCGCCGGGGACGCCCTCGCCCAGCTCGATGACACGGAGCTGCGCTACGACGCCGAGGAGGCCCAGGCCAACTACGAGAAGAAGCAGCAGGAGTTCGCCCGCAGCCAGGCGCTCTACGACCGGCACCTCATCAGCACCGACGCCTTCGACAGCGTGAAGTACGACCTCGCGGTGCTGAAGGCCACCTACGACATCGCCAAGCTCAACCTGGACCGCACACGGATCCGCTCGCCCATCGACGGTGTGGTGGCCAAGCGCCTCATCAAGGTGGGCAACACCCTGACGCCGAACCAGGCGGTGTACGTGGTGACCGACTTCAACCCGCTGCTCGCCGTGCTCTACGTGCCGGAGAACGCCCTGGCGCGCATCCGCCCCGGCCAGCCCGCCACCCTGAGCGCCGACGCCTTGGCCGGCCAGAGCTTCACCGGCCGCGTGGCCCGCCTCTCGCCGGTGGTGGACCCCCAGACCGGCACCTTCAAGGTGACGGTGGAAGTGGCCCACAACGAACGCGGCCTCGCCCCCGGCATGTTCAGCCGCGTCAACATCACCTATGACGTGCACAAGGACGCGCTCACGGTGCCGCGCGCCGCCATCCTCACCGAGGACGGCGAGTCCGCGGTCTACGTGGTGGACGGCGGCGTGGCGCACCGCGTGCCGGTGAGCCTGGGTTATGCCGACGGCGACCGGATCGAAATCACTCGCGGCCTCAAGAACGGCGACAACGTGGTGACGCTCGGCCAGAACAGCCTGAAAGACGGCACCAAGGTGGCGGTGGTGAATGCCTCGCCCCAAAAGGCCACTGCACTGCGCTCCGACAAGACCGCGCCTTCCGTCTAGAACCAGATTCCATCACCGGGAGGGGATGCCATGAACGCCCTACGCAAAAGTCTCTTGATCGGCGCGATGGCGGGTGCCGCCGCGCTCGCCGCCCTGGCCGCCGGCGCCGACGTGCGGGTGGACGCCTTCGGCCATACCGAGAGCGATGGCATCGACATCGTCATGCGCGGCGACGACGTCGTGATCATCGCGCGAGACGACAGCGAGGCACGCATCACGCCTGCCGGCGACATCAGCATCCGCGGCCAGCGCCTGGCCGTGACCGACGAGCAGCGCCGGCTGCTGCGCCAGTATTCCCAGGGCATCGTGAAGATCGAGCATAAGGGCATGGAGATCGGCCGCCAAGCGGTCGCCATGGTGGGCGGCATGGTCGGGACTCTGGTCACCGATCTCCTCGAAGACGACGGCGACAAGAAACTGGACACGGACATGAACCGCAAGGCCGAGCCCCTCGACAAGGCCGCGCTCGAGATCTGCAACGACGTGAAGGCCCAGAAGACCTTGCAGGACGAGATCGCGGCCGAGATCCCTGCCTTCAAGCCCTACGCGGTGATCCACAAGGACACCGACGAAGACTGCCACATCGACAAGCACGAGGATTGAGCCCGTGAAAGCCCCCAAGGTCCTCGGTATCGTCAAGCTCGCCACGGAGCGCCGCGTCACCATCGGCATGCTCACCCTGGCGGTGATCGTGTTCGGCTTCGTGTCGCTCTCGCGCCTGAAGCTCAACCTGCTGCCCGAGCTCTCCTATCCCTCCCTCACGGTACGCACCGACCTGCCTGGTGCCGCACCCGAGGAGGTGGAGAACCTCATCACCAAGCCCATCGAGGAGGCGGTGAGCGTCATCAAGAACGTGCGCACGGTGCGCTCCGTGTCCCGGCCGGGAGAGTCCGACGTGACCCTGGAGTTCACCTGGGGCACGGACATGGACTACGCGGGCGTGGACGTGCGCGAGAAGATCGACGCGCTGGAGCTGCCCACCGAGGCCAAGCGCCCGGTGCTGCTGCACTTCGACCCCTCCACGGAACCGGTGCTCCGCTACGGCCTCACCGGCACCCCCAAGGACCTCTCCCCCACCGACGGCATCGACCCGAAGGTGCAACAGCTGCGTTACCTGCGCACCTACGCCGACCAGGACCTGACCAAGATGCTGGAAGCGGTGGACGGCGTGGGCGCCGTCAAGGTGAGCGGCGGCCTGGAGGATGAGATCCACGTGTTCGTAGACCAGGGCAAGCTCGCCGAGCTGCACCTCACCAACACCGAGGTCGGCGACCGACTCAAGGCCGAGAACGTGAACCTCTCTGGCGGCCTGCTGCAGCAGGGCAACCAGAAGCTGCTGGTGCGCACCGTCAACGAGTTCCAGAACCTGGACGACATCGCCGGATCCGTGGTCGCCACCAAGGACGGCCGCCCCATCTACCTCAAGGACGTGGCCACGGTGGAGCGCGGCTACAAGGAACGCGAGGCCATCACCCGCATCAACGGCGATGAGTCGGTGGAACTGGCCATCTACAAGGCCGGTGACGCCAACACCGTATCCGTGTCCCAGGCGGTGGCCAGCAAGATCGGCGACATCCAGCGGCACCTGCCGGCAGGCCTCAAGCTCGTCAAGGAATATGACCAGGCCGTGTTCATCTCCCAGGCGATCGGCGACGTCATCAACGCCGCCATCATCGGCGGCCTGCTGGCTGCGCTCGTGATCTTCTTCTTCCTGCGCAACCTCTGGGCCACGGTGATCGTGAGCATCGCGATCCCGGTGTCGGTGATCGCCACCTTCATCGCCATGTATGCCGGCCACATCAGCCTCAACATGATGTCGCTGGGCGGTATCTCGCTCGCCATCGGCATGCTGGTGGACAGCTCCATCGTGGTGTTGGAGAACATCTCGCGCCACCGCCACATGGGCAAGGACACCACCGCCGCGGTGCGCGAGGGCACGAGCGAGGTCGGCGGTGCGATCACCGCCGCGACTCTCACCACCATCGCAGTGTTCTTCCCGCTGGTGTTCGTCACCGGCATCGCCGGCCAGCTGTTCCGCGACCAGTCCCTCACCGTGACCTATTCGGTGGTGTTCTCGCTGTTCGCCGCGCTCACCCTCATCCCCATGCTCGCCTGCCTCGGCGTGCCGGGCGCCAACAAGCTCAAGGTAGAAGGCAGCGGCGAGGACCGGCCCCGCGCCCTGCCCAAGGGCCGCGTGACGCGTTTCCTCTACCACATCCCCCGCGGCGGCGCGCACGCCATCACCTTCTCCTTCAAGTGGGGCGTGATCGGCTTGCGTGGCCTATCCGGCCTGCTCGGGCGGGTCTGCGGCTTCGCCCTGAGGCCCGCCATGAACGCCTTCACCCGGGGCTACACCTACCTGGAGGAAGGTTATCCCCGGCTCATCCGCTGGGCGCTGGACCACAAGTTCCGGGTGCTGGGCGTCGCCGCCGCCTCGCTGCTCGTGGCGCTCGCGCTCCTGCCGACGCTGGGCGTGGAGCTGATCCCGCAGCTCTCCCAAGGCGAGTTCCAGGTGAAGCTCACCCTGCCCCCGGGCACGCCGCTCTCGGGCAGCGACGCCGCGGTGGCGACGGTGCAGGCAGCAGCGGCCAGGCTACCTCAGGTGCTCACCACCTATTCGGTGGCCGGTACCGGCAATCGCCTGGACGCGAACCCGGTGGATGCGGGCGAGAACACCGCGAGCCTGAGCGTGGTCATGAAGCCCGGCCTCGGCCATCGCGAGGAGGACCGGACCATGGCCGCGCTGCGCACGACGCTCAACCAGATGCCGGGCATCACCTACAAGTTCGAGGAACCCTCGCTGTTCACCCTCTCCACGCCACTGGAGGTGGAGATCGTGGGTTACAACATGGACACCCTGAA
>DASUBN010000355.1:0-5160 GCA_035763245.1 Gammaproteobacteria bacterium
GGGTTGAGGTCGTAGAGCAGGTTCTGGTCCACCCGCATGATGTTGACCGACTGGCTGCCCTTGTCCCCGTGCTTGAAGCGCTGCAGCGCGCCCAGCACCGAGCCCGTGAACTTCACCGTGCTCTCGTCGCGCTTCTTGAGCCCCTGCAGGTAATCGGTGGAAGTGGTGTCGTTCGCGCCCATGCCGAACACCCCGCCGAAGTGGGTGACGCGCTCCATCTTCACGTCCGCCCGCGCCGCGAGCGATGCGCACAGCGTTGCGGAGCCGAGCACCGCGATGATGGCCACCCGGATATGATTTTTCATAATACTGATCCCCTGATTTTGACCCCGATGCATAGTTATAAACGACCGGCAACGCCCGTGCCAGAGGGTCTCGCCTCGCTGCTATGATGCGATGCCGCCTCACCTGTGAGAGGCGAAGAGTGTCCGCGGCATGAAGCTCCCCTGCATCCTCGCGGCGTCCGCCGCCCTGTCCCTCCTCGCGGGCTGTCACGGCGGCGCGGACATCAACATCAGCACCGGCTGCAGCCCCACCTCCGTGACCTCCGCCGCCACGGTCGGTACCCCGCTCACCGGCACGAGCTTCGCCTACCAGTTGCAGGGCGCGGATCCTTCCGCCATCGCCGCCACCCATTTCCAGGTCATGGTCATGGACTACTCCGCCGACGGCACCGCTGCCGGCGCCTACACCGCGCAGCAGATCGCCTCCCTGCACCACGCCGGCAAGCTGGCGCTCGCCTATGTCAGCATCGGCGAGGCGGAGAGCTACCGGTATTATTTCTCGCCGTCCTGGCTCACCGGGAACGCGCCGTCGGCCTCCGCCCCCTGCTGGCTCGGTCATGTGAATCCCGACTGGCCCGGCAACTTCGCCGCCCGCTACTGGTCCGAAGACTGGCAGCAGCTCATCCTCAAGTACATGGACAAGGTCGTGGCCCAGGGCTTCGACGGCGTGTACCTCGACAAGGTGGACGAGTTCCAATACTGGAGCGACCCGAACAACGGCGATACCACCGAGCTCGCACCCGCAGACGCCGCCCGCTACATGATCGCCTTCGTGCGGCGCATCGCCGATCATGTGCGCAACGGCTCCGGGAAACCCGGTTTCCTCATCGTCCCCCAGAACGGCGAAGACCTCCTGTCCTACGACGCGGACGGCGCCTTCCTCCAGACCGTCAGCGGACTCGGCGTCGAAGACCTGTTCTACGACGCCACCGTCCCCGTCGCCGCGGACGAGACCGCCTTCCGGGAAAGTCTCCTGGACCGGGTGGCGAATGCCGGCCGCGGCATCCTCGTCACGGACTACGTGGACGACGGCAGCGGATACGCCGGTGCCAACAAGGCGCGCATAGACGACTTCATCGCCAAGACCCGCGCCGCCGGTTATATTCCCTATGCCGCCCGCAGCGACCGGGCCCTGGACTCCCTGAACATCATCCCGGGCGTGCAGGAATGAAGCCGCGGGGCACGGGAACTAACCCGCCGTTCCCGCCGTCAAAGCCCCGGTTCACCCCGCACCCATAAGTAAGGAAGACGCTGCGATGCGCCTCTCGGTCCGTCCCCTGTCCCTCGGCCTGCTGCTTTGCCTGTCCACTGCCCCCGCCTGGTCCGATGACCAGCCGGCCCAGCAGAGCGCCCAACTGGGCACCGTGGAAGTCACGGCCACCCCCATGCCCGAGCACCTGGGCAGCGTGCCCCAGAGCATCGACGTCATCACCCATGACCAGCTCGTGGCGCTCGGCGCCAAGGACCTGCGCAGCGCGCTCGCCCTCAGCGCGGGTGTCGACATCGGCCCCGGCGGCGACAACGGCCCCGCCGCCGCCGTACCCCAGTTCCAGGGTCTTGCCGAGTTCGACGCCTTCCTGCTGCTGGTGGACGGCGTGCCCGTGGGCGGGGCCTTCAACCCCGACCTCGCGAGCATCGACCTCACCGGCGTGGATCGCATCGAAGTCATCCGCGGCTCCGCCCCGGTGAAATACGGCGCCACCTCCTTCGTCGGCGTCATCAACGTCATCCACATGAAGGCCGGCGAGCCCGGCGGCAGCGCCGGCGTCTCAGCCGGCTCCTACGGCAGCCACGGCGTCAGCATCGTCGCCCCGCTCGGCACCGATGGCCCGGTCAGGGAATCCATCATCGCCGACTACACCCGGCGCGGGCTCTCGGACCCCCGTGCCGGATGGGACCGCTATCACCTGTTGTCCCGCACCGCGGTGGCCACCGACAACAGCGAGTTCCGCCTCGACGTGGACGCCATGCAGATCCGCGCCAAGCCCGGCAGCCCGAGCCCGCTGGCCCCCGGCGACACCCGGCTGAGCCCCCTCGTGCCCGTGGACGCCAACGCCAACCCCGGCAACGCCCGCATGGACGAGGACCGCGTCTCCCTCACCCTGGCCGATGACACCGATCTGAAATGGGCCACCTGGAGCACCACCCTCTCCGATGCCTTCACGCATCAGCACAACATCCGCGGCTTCCTGCGTTCCGGCCAGCTGACCGACAACGGCCTGCCCAACGCCGACGGCTTCGACCAGGACCTGGACCGCGTGGACGTCTATTTCGACACCCACCTCCTGTTCGATTTCGATGGCCAGCCGGACCTGAGTTTCGTGGCCGGCCTGAGCTACCTCTATGGCAACGGCCAGGAGCAGAGCAACAACGACGAATATTTCGTCCATCTCGACGGCGCCAACCCGCCCTCCACCGCCGCCTTGCCCGTCGACGAGACCACCGCCTTCAACGACCTGCGCAGCTTCACCGGCCTCTACGGCAGCATGGACTGGGCCTTCGCCCCGCGTTGGGACTTCCAGCTCGGGCTCCAGCTCAACCACGACGTGGAGAACAGCACCGCCTCCGACTTCAGCTTCAACCCCGCGCCGGGCGCGGTGTCCGGCGGCGCCCACCGCAGCGACAACCGTCCCTCGGGGCTCGTGGCCCTGAGCTACCAGGCCTGGCAGCAGGGCGACGACGACCTCATCGTCTACGGCAACTACCGCAACACCTTCAAGCCCGCGGCCATAGACTTCGGGCCGGAATACACCCCGGCCCTGCTGGAACCCGAGACCGCCCAGCAGTACGAGTTCGGCCTCAAGGGCAGAGTCATGGACGGCCGCTTCGACTGGGAAGCATCGAGCTTCCTCACCGACATGAACAACACCGTCACCGCGGCGGACATCAACGGCCGACCGGGCCTCGTCAACGGCGGCCAGCAGCGCTTCGAGGGCATCGAGCTGGAAGCCGACTGGCGCCTCACCGGCGAACTGCGCTGGCAGACCGCCTACAGCTACCACCGGGCCACCTACCGCAACTTCATCAACCACACCGATGGCACCCCCGCCGGCCTCGTCCAGGACGCCGGCAACCGCCTGGAGCTGTCACCCCTCGATCTGTTCTCCACCGGGCTCTTCTACATGCCGGAGCGCGGCTTCAACGCCAACGCCGTGCTGCGTCATGTGGGCAGCCGTTACTTCGACCCCGAGAACACCGTCTCGACGCCCGCCTACACCACCTATGATGCGGGGATAGGTTATCGCTTCGACACATGGAGCCTGAACCTGGAGGGACGCAACCTCAACGACCAGCGTCCGCCGGTCTCCAACAGCGAACTTGGCGACAGCCAGTCCTACCTCTTGCCGGCGCGCTTCATCGAGCTCTCCGCCAGCCTGCCGCTGTAAGGCCGCCGCACGCCGTCATCCACGACCCTGCCGTCCCCGGGCGGCGGGGTTTTTCGTCCGTCTTCCTCTGCCTTGCCTTTCCGGGCGGAAAGACTATTCTGTTTATGGGGGAAAGTTCCTAAAACGCATCGGGGAGAGGGAGTTTCTCTAAGCAGCACAAGGAGTGGGTGTATGCATTGGATGCGTGTGTCCCTTAAGGGCTGCATGGCCGATCGCCATGCGATATCGGCTCCAAGCAGCCGCAGATCCCGCTGAGCTTTCGCTCGGCGGATCCATCCTGGCCAAGCCCGTGGCCACGCCCCTGCGCGTGCTCGTCGTCGAGGACAGCCTCGCCGACGCCGAACTCCTGCTCCTGGAGTTGAAGCGCGGCGGCTACGAGGTCAGCTATGAGCGCTGCACCACCGAGGCCGAGGTGCGCAAGGCGCTGAAGACAGGCACCTGGGACCTCATCGTCTCCGACTACTCCCTTCCCGGCTTCGACGGCATGCGCTGCCTCCAGCTCTACCGGGAGTCCGGGCTCGACATCCCCTTCCTGCTCATGTCCGGCACCGTCGGCGAGGAGATCGCCGTCGAGGCCATGAAGGGCGGCGCCCACGACTACATCATGAAGGACCGGCTGGTGCGCCTCGTGCCCGCCATCAAGCGCGAGCTGCGCGAGGCCGTGGCGCGCCGCGAGCGCAAGAGCTTCATGGAACAGATGGAGTTCATCGCCTACCACGACCCGGTCACGCGGCTGCCCAACCAGCGGCTCTTCCTCCAGGAAGTGGAGCAGGCCATCCGCCGCTGCGACTCCTATCCCGGGCGCCGGCTCGTGATCGCCATCCCCGAGATCGCCAAGTTCAAGGAGATCCGCACCACCGTCACCGAAGCGGACTACGACACCCTGATGCGCCAGATCGCCGACCGCATCTGGTTGCGCTGCGAGGGCATGCTCACCCTCGCGCGCATCGACGACTACACCTTCGCGGCACTGTTCCCGCTGGATCAGGACGGAGACCCGGCCGTCGCCGCGCGCAGCCTGCTCAGCGCCTTCGACGAGCCCTACGAGATCGACCCCTTCCTGCTGCACCTGGATGCCAGCGTCGGCATGGCGGTCCGCGGCGCGGAGACCCAGGCCGCCGCCGTGCTCAGGAACGCCATGGTCGCCGCCAATCAGGCCCGCGAGAAGCGCCAGCCCCACGCGCTCTATTCCATGGCCGAGGACCACTCGAGCCCCGGCAACCTCGCCCTGCTCGGGCAGCTGCGCGACGCCATCCGCGGCGGCGAACTCGCCCTGTACTACCAACCCATTCTGGACCTCGGCACCGAGCGCATCACCGGCGTCGAGGCCCTGGTCCGGTGGAACCATCCCCAGCTCGGCCTGCTGCAGCCCGAGAAGTTCCTGGGGCTGGCCGAGAGCTCCAACCTCATCATCCCGCTCACCGCCTGGGTCGTCGATGCCGCGTTCTCCCAATGGCGGCAATGGCGCCAGTCGGGCCTCGACATCGACA
>DASUBN010000356.1:0-4296 GCA_035763245.1 Gammaproteobacteria bacterium
CCGCCCCGGCCGCGGGTGCCGCACCGGCACCGGCACCGGCGCCGCGCGTGAAGCGCGCGAAGAAGACGGTGGTGGACGCCATCGCCCACCTGCACGCGTCGTTCAACAACACCATCATCACCATCACCGACCGCCAGGGCAACGTGCTCTGCTGGGCGACCTCGGGCGGCTCCGGCTTCCGCGGTTCCCGCAAGTCCACGCCGTTCGCCGCGCAGGTGGCGGCCGAGAAGGCCGGCATCGCGGCCCAGGAATACGGCGTCAAGAACCTGGAAGTGCAGGTGAAGGGCCCCGGTCCCGGCCGCGAATCCGCGGTGCGCTCACTGCACAACATCGGTTTCAAGATCGCGAACATCTCGGACGTGACGCCCATCCCGCATAACGGATGCCGTCCGCCCAAGAAGCGCCGCGTTTAAAGAGGTTCAGACAATGGCTCGTTATCTCGGACCCAAGTGCAAGCTGTCCCGCCGCGAAGGCACCGACCTGTTCCTGAAGAGCAGCGTCCGTCCCCTCGAGTCGAAGTGCAAGCTCGAAACGCTGCCCGGCCAGCACGGCGCCAAGCGCAACCGCCTGTCGGACTACGGCATCCAGCTGCGCGAGAAGCAGAAGCTGCGCCGCATGTACGGCGTGCTGGAGCGGCAGTTCCGCCGCTACTACAAGGAGGCCGCGCGCCGCACCGGCGCCACCGGCCAGACCCTATTGCAGATCCTCGAGTGCCGCCTGGACAACGTGGTGTACCGCATGGGTTTCGCCGCCACCCGCGCCGAGGCCCGCCAACTCGTGAGCCACAAGGCCATCGAGGTGAACGGCAAGGGCGTGAACATCCCGTCCTACCAGGTCAAGGCCGAGGACGTGGTCTCGGTGCGCGAGGTCGCCAAGAAGCAGCTGCGCATCCAGTCCGCGCTGCAGATCGCCAAGCAGGTCGGTTTCCCGGAATGGGTCGAGGTCGACGAGACGAAGATGAGCGGCAAGTTCAAGGCGGTGCCCGAGCGCGCCGAGTTCCTGCCGGACATCAACGAGAACCTGGTCGTCGAGCTCTACTCCAAGTAATCGGTTTCTAAAGAGGGTCATTACCCATGCAGGGTTCAGTAACAGAATTCTTGAAGCCGCGCCTCGTCGGCGTGCAGGCTCAGTCGGAGCACCAGGCCCGCGTGGTGCTCGAGCCGCTCGAGCGCGGTTTCGGCCACACGCTCGGCAACGCGCTGCGTCGCATCCTGCTCTCGTCCATGCCCGGCGCCGCCGCCGTGGAGGCTGAGATCGAGGGCGTGCTCCATGAGTACACCACCATCGAGGGCGTGCAGGAGGACGTGGTCGACATCCTGCTGAACCTCAAGAACCTGTCCATCCGCATGCACACGCGCGATGAAGCAACCCTGACCCTCGCCAAGAAGGGCCCGGGCCTGGTCACGGCCGCCGACATCCAGCTGGACCACGACGTCGAGATCGTGAACAAGGATCTCGTGATCGCCCACCTGAACAGCGCTGGCTCCCTCAACATGAAGCTCAAGGTGAAGCGCGGCCGCGGCTACCAGCCGGCCAACCAGCGCCTGCAGTTCGAGGAAGAGACCCGTCCCATCGGCCGCCTGCAGATGGACGCGTCCTTCAGCCCGGTGCGCCGCGTGACCTATAACGTCGAGAGCGCCCGCGTCGAGCAGCGTACCGACCTCGACAAGCTGGTCATCGACATCGAGACCAACGGGACGATCGAGCCGGAGGAAGCCATCCGCCGTGCCGCGACCATCCTGTCCGAGCAGCTGGCCGCGTTCGTGGACCTGAAGGGCCGCGACCAGGGCCGCGGCGTGGGCGGCGAGGCCCACTTCGACCCGATCCTGCTGAAGCCGGTGGACGAGCTGGAGCTGACCGTGCGCTCCGCCAACTGCCTGAAGCAGGAGAACATCCAGTACATCGGCGACCTGGTGCAGAAGACCGAGGTCGAGCTGCTCAAGACGCCGAACCTGGGCAAGAAGTCGCTCACCGAGATCAAGGACGTGCTGGCTCAGCACAACCTGTCCCTCGGCATGAAGCTCGAGAGCTGGCCGCCGGCGGGTCTCAAGAAGACCTCCTGAAGCCAATAAGAACCGGAATCCAAGGGTTTAAGCCATGCGTCACCAGAATATCGGCAGACAGCTCAGCCGCAACAGCTCCCACCGTGCGGCGCTGATGCGCAACATGGCCGCGGCGCTGCTGCGCTACGAGACCATCCGCACCACATTGCCCAAGGCCAAGGAGCTGCGCCGCGTGGTCGAGCCGCTCATCACCCTCGCCAAGGAAGACAGCGTGGCCAAGCGCCGCCTGGCCTTCTCGCGCCTGCGTGACGACGCGGTGGTGGCCAAGCTCTTCACCGACATCGGCCCGCACTACAAGACCCGTCCGGGCGGCTATACCCAGATATTCCGCCACGGTATGCGTCCGGGCGACAGCGCCCCCATGGCCGTGATGCGGCTCGTGGACCGCGCCGAGATCGTGGTGTCTGAACCTGCCGCGAAGCCCGCTAAGGCCGAGAAGGCCCTGAAAGCAGAGAAGCAGGCGAAGGGCGAGAAATCCGCCAAGGCTGAGAAGCCAGCCAAGAAGGCCACCGCCAAGGCCGAGAAACCGGCCAAGACGGAGAAGAAGCCCGCCGCCAAGAAGGCGGCGAAGAAGGCTGAGAAATAAATTTCCAGTGCTTCTGCTGAGAATGAAAATGCCGGGCCCAGCCCGGCTTTTTTATCGATTTTTCTCTTCAAATCTATACAGGTTATAGCGCCCCCCCGGCAACTTCCTGACTTCGACCACGTCTATATGCCGCTGGCCGCGGTTACTGGCGTAGTCCAAGAGGTTTTCGCACCACTGCTGGTCGCCGAGCTCATAGGCATTCTGGTTGGCAATGAGGGCATCCACCAGCTGATAGCCGTGCTGTATCCCGAGCTTGGCGATCTGCTGATAGAAGAGGGGTGAGAACGTGCTCCAACCTAGGTCTATTGGTTGAAAGAGCACGGGATGGTATTTGAGGGGGTCCAGTTTGAAGATCGGCATGCCCCCGTTAGGGTCCATGAGGATGACGCTGCCTGCATAATCCTGATTCAGGATGTCAAGTTGTTCCTGCGCAGCGCTTATAACTCCGACGTGCTTATCGCGTACCGCCGCCTCTGCACTTAGGATGGAGTATGCGCCGATGCCAGCCAGTAGGATGCTGACGAGAGCGACTGCTATCGGGAGCTTGCTCTGTTCCTGTCCAGCCGCTGTAGCGATTCGATAAGAGATGATCAGGGCAAGGAATCCATACGCGGTGACAAGGGGGTCCTGGGTGCGGGATGTATAGGTGAAGTACAAGCTCATGAAAGTCGAGAACACGATGCAATAGAAGGGTGCAGCCAGCGCGACTGTGCCCAGCCAGGGCTGGCACCGCAGTATCAACAATGAGATGAGCGCCGAACCGAGTAGCAACACGGTAAATTGGTTGAAATCGAACCATCCTCGCATACTGCCGATGAAATCCCGAAATGCGACATGCTGGGGTGGTGCCTTCTCAAGCAGGGTCTGGAGCGCCTGTACCGTATCTACCCGCTCATCCAGATAATTCCAATTGAACATGTGATAGGCGTCGATGAACGTCCAGCCGACGGAAGCCAGCAGCGGGGCATCCCTCATTATCTTCCGCTTGGTGGGGCGGGTCGTATGCTTCTCCAGCGCCTTGCGGGCCGCGTCGAATCTTTCATACTGCAACTGTTGTGGGCTCTTGAAGTACACGGCATACACTGTGTTCCCGGCCAGATTCACGAGCATTGGTGCAAAGAATATTAGGCTTATCAGTGCCAGCCTCGGGACCGCCCGGCGAAGCGTCTGGAGGCGCATCTTCCAAAAGATCACCAGAAGCGCCAGCGGGAATGCATAAGATAGGGAGCCTAGAGGGACTTCGGGGCGCGCCAGCTCCCCCAGTGTGAACATCACGCCCGGGGCCAGGAACCGCAGGTACCCGGGGGCCTCCTCCAGGACTTCAAGGAATGCCCAAACGAGACTACCGGCGCACAGCATCGCCGAGGTGGTGGTGTAATCGAGGAACAAGAGGTACGGCAGGTAATAGCCGAGGAACACCGTAGAGAATGCAGCGGCCAGCCACCAGGGACGGAAGACGCGGCTGAAAGACCACAGCCAGACGAATACGCTGAGCACATGGAACAGGTAATAGCACAGCCCGTGCCAAGGCACCCCCGGAGCCGTGCTGTAGGCGAGATGCAGGAGCTTGACGAGTGCCAGGCCCGTCAGGATAGAAGGCATCCCATGCTGTGCGTACTCGAGGATCCCATAGTTGTCATTGATGCC
>DASUBN010000357.1:0-4021 GCA_035763245.1 Gammaproteobacteria bacterium
AGGCACTCTCCGACATCCCGGCGGACCTGGGGCAGGGCAAACGCTTCGCCGCGCTGCGCGGTAAGCTGCTCTGGCCCGTGGCGGGGCGTGTCGTGAGCCGCTACGGCCAGCCCCGTGCCGGCGGCCACATGCACTGGGAAGGGGACCTGATCGCCGCGCCGGCCGGCACGCCGGTGCGCGCCGTGTCCTACGGCCGCGTGGTATACGCCGACTGGATGCCGCACTTCGGCCTGCTCGTGATCCTCGACCATGGCAACGGCTACTTGAGCATCTATGCCCACAACCAGAACATCGCCCGCCAGGTGGGTGATTGGGTGCAGGCGGGCGAGACCATCGCCACCCTGGGCGACAGCGGCGGCCAGGACCAGCCGGCGCTGTATTTCGAATTGCGCCACGGCAAGGACACGCTGGATCCGCGCCGCTGGTGCAGAGGCCGGCGGCCGGCGGGCTGAAGCACGGGAGCCGCGACGGTGTACCATCTCAACCTCAAGCTCGCCCGGGGCGCCCGCCCTGCAGGACCTTTCCCCATGACCAGCCGTATCCCCGTCCCCCTTCTCTCGTTCCTGCTCTGCCTACCGCTCGCGGCGGTCGCCGCCGCGCCGCAGGCCGATGTGCCGCCGAACCAGCCCGCCCCTAAGGACCTGCCCTGGGAGGACGTGCGGCTGCTCGTGGATGTGATGCAGCTCGTGAAGGAGGAATACGTGGAGCCGGTGGACGACAAGACCCTGATCCACGGCGCCATCCGCGGCCTGCTCGGCAACCTAGACCCGCATTCGGATTTCCTCGACAAGTCCGAGTTCAACGACATGCAGTCGCTGACCAGCGGCGAGTTCAATGGCATCGGCATCGATGTGGGCCTGGGGGACGACAACGGCGTCATCGTGATCTCGCCGATCGACGGTTCGCCCGCGGCCCGCGCTGGCATCAAGTCTGGTGACGAGATCCTGGAGGTGAACGGCACCTCCCTGGATGGCCTGAGCCTCGACCAGGCGAGCGAACTCATGCGCGGCAAATCCGGCACCGCCGTCACCCTCACGCTGTTGCCGGAGGGTTCCGACAAGCCCCGCACCGTGAAGCTCGTGCGCGAGGAGGTCCACGTCGCCTCCACCCGCGCCGAACTGCTGCAACGCGGCTACGGCTACCTGCGCATCAGCGACTTCGGCGACGATACGGCCGACGGCGTGAAGAGCGGCGTGCGCGCGCTGCTCAAGAAGAACGGCGGACCGCTGCAGGGCATGGTGCTGGACTTGCGCGACGACCCGGGTGGCCTCCTGGACGCGGCGGTGGACGTCTCCGACGACTTCCTGGACAGCGGCATCATCGTCAGCGCCAAGGGCCGCGCTACCGACGCCAACTTCGTGCGCCGTGCCACGCCCGGCGACCTCCTGGGCGGCGTGCCCCTCGTGGTGCTGGTGAACCAGGGCACCGCCTCGGCGGCGGAGATTGTGGCCGGCGCCCTGCAGGACAACCACCGCGCGCTCATCCTGGGCATGCAGACCTTCGGCAAGGGCTCGGTGCAGACCGTGATCCCGCTGCCCCAGGGCGACGCCATCAAGCTCACCACCGCCCTGTACTACACGCCGTCCGGCAAATCCATCCAGGCAGAGGGCATCGTACCGGACGTGCAGGTGGACGCGCTGCAGCTCACCGGCAGCGGCGATGATCAGGAACAGGACACGAGCCTGAAGGAGGCGAACCTCCCGGGCCACCTCGCCAACACCAGCGGTGCGCCGGCGCCTTCCACGGGCTTGGCCGCCATCCGCGCCGCGGACGACCTGGCGAGCCGGGACTTCCAGCTCTACCAGGCCCTCAACGTGCTGAAGGGCCTGGCGGTACTCCAGTCCCACAAGGGGCCATGAGGGGCCTGACGCTCCTGCTGGTCTGCGCCGCCTGGGTGGGTGGCGTGATCGCGGACCCGGCGACGCCGCCCGGGCCGGTGGTGGCGGTGATGATCGACGACCTCGGCTACAATCTCGACGAAGGCCGTCGCGTCGCGGCGCTGCCGGGCCCCGTGGCCTGCGCCATCCTGCCCCACACCGCCCACGCCACCGACATCGCGGACCTGGCCCACGCCGCCGGCAAGGAAGTGCTGCTGCACCTGCCCATGGAGTCGGTGACCGACATGCCGCTCGGCCCCGGCGCCGTGACGCTCGACATGGGCGAGACCGAGATCAAGCAGACGGTGCGGGAGGACATCGCCTCCCTCCCATACCTCGTGGGAGTGAACAACCATGAGGGCAGCCTAATCACCCAGCACCCCGGCGACCTTGCTTGGATCATGCAGGCGTTGCATGCAGCCGGCCCCTACTTCTATATAGACAGCTACACCACCGCCGACAGCGTGGCCTACGAGATCGCCCGGGAGCAGGGGGTGGCGGCGGCGCGCCGCAACGTGTTCCTTGACGACGAGAACACCGAGGAATCGGTGGAACAGCAGTGGCAGCGGCTGCTTGAGCTCGCGCGCAGACACGGCTTCGCGCTCGCCATCGGCCATCCCAAGAGCGCCACCCTCGCCATGCTGGAGGCGGAGCTGCCTAAGCTTGCCGCCGCAGGCGTGACCATCGTCCCCGTGTCCCGCATCGTCGCGCTGCAGGAGGCGCATCCCCTGCCATGGCCCGAGTCCTCGTCCCCCTCGCCGACGGCTGCGAAGAGATAGAGGCCGTCACCCTCGTCGACATCCTGCGGCGCGGCGGGGTGGAGGTGGTGGCCGCGTCCCTCGCGAGCCGGCTCGTGCACGGCAACCACGGCATCGGCCTCGAAGCCGACGTGAGCTTGGACGAAGCCGCGTCGCAATCCTTCGACATGATCGTGTTGCCCGGCGGCCAGCCGGGTGCGACCCATCTCGGCGCCGATGCGCGGGTGCAACGTCTGCTGCGGGAGTACGCAACCGGCGGCCGCTACGTGGCAGCCATCTGTGCCGCGCCCGGGGTGCTCGCTCAGGCGGGATTGTTGGAAGGGAAAAAGGTCACGAGCTTCCCCGGGGCCATCCCCGACACGAAGGGCATGAGCTATATGGAGTCCGCCGTGGTGCGGGATGGAAAGATCGTCACGTCACGCGGGCCCGCACCGCTATGGACTTTGCACTGGAGTTGCTGGAACTCTTGCAGGGCGCAGAGACGCGTGCGGCGGTGGAAGCGCGCCTACAGCGTCCCCAAGCTGGCCTCACGAAGCGTTGACCACCGTTTGGTTCCGACCGCGCTGCTTGGCCTGGTACAGGGCCTGGTCGGCGGTGATGATGAGGGCCGAGATGTCAGGGTGTGCCCGGTTCATGGTGGCGATGCCGATGCTCATGGTCATGTGGATGGTGCCGTGGTCTGCGGGCACGCTCAAGCCCTCCACGCTCTTGCGCAGCCTCTCCGCCACGTCCAGCGCCACGCTCGCTCCCGTCTCCGGCAGGAAGGCCACGAACTCCTCGCCGCCGTAACGGCCGAGCACATCCTGCTGCCGGAGGTTTCGGCGGCACTCGTCCGCCAGCAGCCGCAGCACCCGGTCACCCACTTCGTGACCGTGGGTGTCGTTCACCGCCTTGAAGTGGTCCACGTCCAGCATCAGCACCGTCAACGGCCGCTGGTAGCGGCGGCTGCGCTCGAATTCGCTCTCGGCCCGCTGCAGGAAGGTGCGGCGGTTGTAGAGCCGCGTCAAGCCGTCGGTGGTGGCGAGGTTCTCCAGGTCGCGGATGAGCCGCGCCTTGTCGAGCGCCACACTCACCTGCTTCGCCATGGCGGCGGCGATGTCCACGCCCTGCGCCTGGATGGTCTTGGAGGCGCGCCCCAGGAAAAGCAGGCGGAAGCCGCCGTTGCCGGAGACGATCGGCACCACCAGGAAGTGACGCGGCGGGCCCTTGCCGGGTTCCAGCGTTGCGGCCTCCTCGGGGGTGAGCAGGCGCGGCGTCGGGTCGTGGCGCAGGCGTTCCACCAGGTCCGCCTGGGTGGCGGGCCAGCGCTCGTGGTAGATCTGCTCCACCGCGCCGCCGCCGCGGCAGCCGATGAGCGCCAGGCGCGTGTCGCGTTCCAAGTAGAAC
>DASUBN010000358.1:0-3471 GCA_035763245.1 Gammaproteobacteria bacterium
TTCGAGGAGGGGCTCGTGGCACCGCTGGTACTACTCGACGAGGTCCCGCCGCCGAAGGTCTTGAGGGCGGTGATGCCGAGCAGGTCGGCGCCGCCCGTCACGTTGTTCCAGTTCACCGTGCCGATGAGGCGGCGGCGACCCGTGAACTCAGTGCCGGAGTTGTCATAGCGGACACTGCCGTCGACGCTCTTCTCGCTCTGAACGTTCACCACGATGTCGGTGGTGCCGACGTCGGATCCCGGACGGAAGACGCCGGAGGCGGAGAGACCTGGATACTGCGATAGGGTGAGCAGTGCGTTCTCAGTGCGTGGCACGGTGACGAGCTCGCCGATCAGCGGCTTGAAAGGCAGTGCGAGGGTCTTATCGGAGTATTTCTTGTTGCCCGTCGTCTCGACCTTCTCCAGGCGGCCCTCGAGCACGCGGATATTGACCACGCCGTCCTTGATCTCTTGGGCGGGGATCACGGCACGCGCCAGGAAGTAGCCGCGATCGTGATAGAACTTAGTGACGGTGTCCGCCACTTGCTGCAGCTGGCCGATGGTGAGGCCCTGCAGGCGCTGCAGCCGCTCGAGCATCAGCTGGCGGATGAATTCCTGGTAGTCCTTCTGCTGTTGGTCGGGTGACTCAGTGCGCACCGCGCCCTGCATGAACTTGATGATCTTCTGCTGCTCGTCTGGCGTGAAGCCTTCCGGGCTCTGGTTCTCAAGGTTCTGCTTGGTGAGGCGCTGGGACTCGACGATCTTGGAGATATCGGCGAACTGCGCGTCTACTGCCGCCTGGATGTCGGCCGGATCGATACCCGCCTTGCGGTCGCCGATCACACCAGTCACCACGAACTTCTTGACGAAGACGCGCGCGCCCTCCTCCGCACCCAACGGTCGCTCATATACCGGCGGTACACTGAGTTCGATGTTGGTCTCGGGAATCGGGATGGTGGGTGGCGGCACCACTGGCTGCGCGCCGCCGGGCTGTGCGGCAGCTGGGAGCGGCGGCGGCAAGGGCGGCGGCGCGGCGAGCGCCGGCAACGATACAGAAAGCGCGAGCAGGACAGCGCCAAAGCGAGTGATGCAGCGGGTGTGGCGCGCTATCGGCGTGGCCGGCATCAGTAGCCCCTCAGATGACATCATGACCCCCGGTCCCGCCATCCTCGTGGATGGCCCAAAAATTCAGCCCCTAGAGCCCGATATGGGCCACTACTCTAATGTGATTTCTCAGCATTCAAACAGGAGCCACAAGATAGCCCCACCGGAGGGGGTTTTGCAACATATGTAACATCTGGATAAGGAAATTGATATATATATGTTGTTGTCCTAGTACAACCGCTCACCGGGGGGGACAGCAGGTTTTCAGTTATGTAACATTGTGCTCCGGCCCGGAGGGGGGCTGTTTTGACCAAAAATCTACAGGGGATGACAGGCAGGCACCCATGAACGAATCCCGGTCGCTGCGGTGGAATTCGCGCGCCATCAGCCATGTGGGCGTGGTGCGCAAGAACAATGAAGATTCCTATCTGCATCGCCCGGACCTCGGGCTCTGGGCTGTCGCCGACGGCATGGGCGGCCACTCGGCGGGCGACGTCGCCAGCCAGACCGTGGTGGAATGCTTGGGACAAGTGACCGCCAACGGCAGCTTGAGCAGCATGGTGGAATCGGCCGAGGACAAGCTGCTAGAGGCGAACCGCCGCCTGCTGGCCCTCGCCGTGAACCAACACCAGCGCACCATCGGCAGCACCGCCGTCGCCCTGCTCGCCCGCGGCAGCCACGTGGCCTGCCTCTGGGCCGGCGACAGCCGCGCCTACCGCATCCGCGGCAAACGTATCGAACGCATGACGCAAGACCACGCCATGGTGGAAGACCTGGTCTCCAGCGGCCTCATGTCCCGGGACGAGGCCATGAGTCACCCTCAGGCCAACCGCATCACCCGCGCCATCGGCGCCATGCCTGGGCTGTTCGTGGACGTGGAACTCTTCGCCCTGGAGCCCGGGGACATATTCCTACTCTGCAGCGACGGGCTCTACAAGGAGCTGAACGACACCGAGATCGTCAAGGCCTTGAACGGCAACGAACAGGCCGTGGATGCCCTCATCAACCTCGCCCTGGAGCGCCGTGCGCGGGATAATGTGACCGTCGTCGCGGTGCGCTTCACCGCCTGAGACCGGACCGGCCGAGATGAACCTTAGGATACCTTTGGGACCGCATGCCTTGGGAGTAGCTCAGTGACCGATTTCGAAAAGCTGCTGAACGATGTCATCCAAGGCAAGGGTAACCTCGCCCCGGTACGCAACTGGCTCGACAAGAACCTGTCGCGACCTGACTGCGATCACGGGGTGCTGCTCAAGGCGCTGGACAAGGCGCTCGAGTCCGGCCTCTCCGAACCCGTGGCCCGCGCCATCCGCACCCACATCGAATCGATGGCCCCCTCTCCGGCTCCAAAGAAATCGAACTCCCCCACCGATCAGGATTTCCCCTTTGAGCTTGAGGAGATGGCGCCGCGGGAGGATCCTGCCGCACGCGCTGAGAAGACCCAGCTCGACCCCAAGAGCGGCGCGAAGACCCAGATCATGAACCGTGGCGACAAGACGGTGATCACTGCGCCGCATGAGGACACGCTGCCCGCCAATGAGCGCACCCGCGCCACCGGCGACCGCACCACCATCCAGCAGCCGGTTTCCGAGGAAGCCATCACCATGCGCACCGACAAGGGACGCACGGTGATCACCAGCAAGGGCGGCCACGAGGACCCGACCAGCAACCGCAGCGGCGGCAAGGAGACCGATCCCTTCGCGATGGATTCGCAGCCCACCGCCTCCGGCCGCAGCGGCCGCTCCACCACCGGCACCAGCTGGCGCACCAGCACCGGCTTGAAAGCCAGCGGCGGCGCCGACAACCTAGGTCCCGGTTCGGTGCTCAAGGACCGCTTCGAGCTCATGGATGTGCTCGGCGAGGGCGGCATGGGCAAGGTATACAAGGCGCGCGACCTGCTCAAGGTCGAAGCCAAGGACAAGAACCCGTACATCGCGGTCAAGACCCTGACCGGTGACTTCAAGCAGCACCCGGAATCCTTCATCGCACTGCAGCGTGAGTCGAGCAAGGCGCAGCGCCTCGCACACCCGAACATCGCCACCGTGTACGACTTCGACCGCGACGGCGGCACGGTGTACATGACGATGGAGCTGATGGAGGGCGATGAACTCGCCAAGTACATCAAACATCTTCCCGCCGGCGGCCTGCCGGTGGCGGACGCCACCAACATCATCAAGCAGCTGTGCGACGGCCTCGCCTACGCACATTCGAAGCAGCTGGTGCATTCCGACTTCAAGCCAGGCAACGCCTTCCTCACCAAGGACGGCACGGTGAAGCTGCTGGACTTCGGCATCGCACGTGCGTCCAAGACCCGCAAGGACACCCAGGGTGAGACCACGGTGTTCGACCCTGGCCAGCTCGGCGCGCTCACTCCCGCCTATGCCACGGT
>DASUBN010000359.1:0-3904 GCA_035763245.1 Gammaproteobacteria bacterium
TGCGCCGCCCCCTGGCGGTGGCCTGGAAATCCAGCACCACCCCATCCCAGCCTAGCCCCAGGAACACGAGCAGCGCCCGCGCCCTGCCCTCGGTGTCCTCCAGCAGGTCCTCGTAACGCAGCGTGAAGACCGCATCCGGCACTGCCGCCAGGGAGCGGCGTCCCACCTCCATCACCGCGGCATAGAAATCCGCGGTCTCCTCCAGGGTGAGGAAATGCCGCATGGCCTCGTTCAGCACGAAGCTCTGCATGAAGCAGGAGAGCACCACGTCGCGCGGATCCCGCAGCGCGAACACGAAACGTGCCGCCGGGAAGAGACGCCTCAGCTGCGGGATGAACAGCGTGTTGAGGGGCAGCTTGTCCACGAACACGCGCCGCCGCGGCCGGCCGGCGAGATAGGCATCCACCCGCTGCCAGTAACGCTGCCGGTCGGCGGCGAGCTCTGCGGGAGCGGCGGCGAGCAAGGCTTCCATGCCCGCGTCCGTGAGCGCATAACGGGCGAGGAAGTCCTGCAGGGTATCCTGCTCCTCCAGCACCGTGACTTCGGGGTGGCCCGAGAGGATCTGATCCAGGAGCGTGGTGCCGGAGCGGGGGAAGCCCACCAGGAACACCGGCGACTCCGCGACCGCCTCCCGGGGCGTGCTCAGCAGCCGTTCGAGATACCGGGCAGAGCGGGCGGCGACCGGGAAACTGTAAGGTCCCATGCCGCTGTCGGGGACGAGCGTCTCCTTGAGAGCGGTCTTCGCCTCCAGGAACATCTGCCAGGCTTCCTTGGATCGACCCAGGCGGTCGTAGAGGCCGCCGAGACGGCCCGCCACGAGCGCCCGGTTGCGGGGCGTGAGCGCTGCATCCCGCAGGTTCTCCAGCTCCGCGACCGCCGGCTCGAGTTCACCGGCGCGAAACCGCAGCTGGGCGCGGGTGAGCCGCGCCACGGCATCGGCGGGCACGCGCTGCAGCGCCGCATCGCACCAGTGTCGCGCCTCCTCGAGTTCGCTGCGCTGCTCCAGGAGCGAGGCGAGGCACGCCGCGGCGGCGGCGTGGTCCGGCGCGAGGGCGAGGCAACGGCGGTAGCCGGCTTCCGCTTCCTCGATCGCGCCCGCCTCCTCGCCCAACACCGCCAGGTTGAACTGGGACTCGGGGTTACGGGGATCGAGCGTCGCGGCCCGGGCGAAAGCCTCACGCGCTTCGCGCCTGGCGCCGCTGTCGGCGAGGGCTATGCCTAAGTTGTGCTGCAACCGGGGATCGGCGGGTTTGAGCATGGCGGCCCGCACCATGGACGCCACTGCCTGGGGAAGATCGCCCGCCGCCATGCAGCAGAGGCCCAAGAGATGCAGCGCGTCCGGTTGGTCGGCATGCAACGCCAGCACTTGGGTGGCGGCAGCGGCAGCCGCGGCGTGGTCTCCGCGGCCGTAGGCCGCCGAGGCCAGGTTCATGAGACGGTGGATCTCGGCCTGTCGCGGCGCATCGGGATGGGGCATGACCCATATTACCGTGCCTGCCCGGACATGCTTAAATGCCGTGATGGACCGTCCGGCCGCCCTCCGCATCCTGCAATGCCGCCCCGGTTTCGAAGCGGAATGCGCCGAGGAGGCGGGCCCGGGATCCACGATGTTGGGCCAGGGCAGGGTGAGCGCCGCGGGCTCCGATGTTCCGTTGTCTGGGCTGGTGTTCGCGCGCCAGGCCTTCCGCCAGGCGGCGGAGCTCAAGGAACTGCCGGCGGGCGACCGCATCAACGCCATCCTCGCCGCCCTCGCGGACCAAGCGGGGCCGGTGAGCGATGTGTTGCTGGAGCACCCGGACACGAACACGGGCAAGGAGCTCGCAGGCTTCCTGAAGAAGTTCGCGCTTCCGCTCAAGTCTGCCTTGGCCAAGCGGGGTCTCCCGGTGCGCCACGATGCGGAACGGCGCCTGCATCTGCTCTTCACGGACTCCCGCCACCTGCGCCTTGGGTTCTCCGCGGGCGAGGACGGCAGCCCGCTGCCGAACGGCATCCTGCATCTCAAGATGCCACGGGAGGCTCCGAGCCGCTCCACCCTGAAGCTCGAGGAAGCGCTGCTGTGCTTCCTCAGCGAGCACGATCGGGACCGCTGGTTACGCCCGGGGCTCACCGCCGTGGACTTGGGCGCCGCTCCGGGCGGCTGGACCTGGCAGCTCACCCGCCGCGGCCTCAAGGTCACGGCCGTGGACAACGGCCCCATGCAGCCCGATCTCATGGCGACGGGGCTGGTGGAACATCGTCGCGAGGACGGCTTCCGCTTCCGCCCGCGCCGGCCCGTGGACTGGCTGCTCTGCGACATGGTGGAGCAGCCGCAGCGGGTGGCGACACTCGTGGGGGACTGGCTCGCTCGCGGCGACTGCCGGCGGGCGGTCTTCAACCTGAAACTGCCCATGAAACGCCGCTACCGGAGCCTGATGGAGTGCCTGGACGGCTTGCGGCGACGGCTCGATGCCGAAGGCCTGGACCCCCTGCTGCGCTGCAAGCAGCTCTATCACGACCGGGAGGAAGTAACCGTCTATATCGGCCTCCCCTGATATCCCCGGGGTATTAAACTAACGATCCTCCTCGTCACACGGGACGGACCATGAGCGACGCCCTGGCCAAGCTTTACTCTGCCCACCTTGAGACCGTGCGCCGGCATTTCGACGCAGCCATGCACGCCGCGGGTTGCGATCAGGTGGCGGTATTCGCCGGTTCCCCGCACCTCCTGTTCCTGGACGACTACCACTACCCCTTCAAGGCCAACCCGCATTTCAAGTATTGGGTGCCGCTCACCGAGGCGCCGGATTCGTTCGTGGTGTACACCGCCGGCAAGAAGCCGGTGCTGATCTACTACCAGCCGGACGACTACTGGCACGTGCCGCCGGCGCCGCCCGCGGGTTACTGGGTGGAGCATTTCGACGTGCGCGTCATCAAGCAGCCGGACACCGCCCGCGAGGAGCTGCCGCCCGCGAAGAAGCGCGCCTTCCTCGGCGAATGGCGCGACGACTTCCGCAGCTGGGGCTTCGACCTCGTGAACCCCGAGGCGCTCATCAACCCGCTGCACTATGCCCGCGCCGCCAAGACCGCTTACGAGCTGGAGTGCATGCGCCGTTCCAACGCCTCGGCGGCCCGCGGGCACCGCGCGGCGGAGCAGGCTTTCCGGGCCGGCGCCTCGGAGTACGAGATCCACAACGCCTTCCTGGCGGGCGCCGGCGAGACGGACGACGCGCTGCCTTACCACGCCATCGTCGCGCTCAACGAACATGCCGCGACCCTGCACTACCAGCACTGGGAGCGGGACCGCCCCAAGCATCATCACGCCTTCCTCATCGACGCCGGCACCCAACACCACGGCTACGCCTCGGACGTGACCCGCACCTATTCGGGTGAGGCCGACGAGTTCCAGGCGCTGGTGGACGGCATGGATCGGGAGCAGCGCGCGCTCGGCGCCAAGGTGAAGCCCGGCCTCGACTTCGCCCAGCTGCACCTCGAAGCCCATGCCGCCGTGGCCAGGCTGCTCAAGGAGTTCGGCTTCGCGGACCTGTCGCCGGAGGCGATGCTGGCCGAGCGCGTCACCAGCACCTTCCTGCCCCACGGCCTCGGCCATCTCCTGGGCCTGCAGACCCACGACGTGGGCGGCTTCATGGCCGGTCCCGCCGGCGGCACCCTGCCCAAGCCCGAGGGGCACCCGTACCTGCGTACCACCCGCACCCTGGGCGAGGGTTTCGTGGTGACCATCGAGCCCGGGTTCTACTTCATCCCGGCGCTCCTGGACAAGCTCAAGGCGGAGCCCGCCGGCAGGCATGTGGACTGGAAGAAGGTCGACGCCTTCCGCAAGTTCGGCGGCATCCGCATCGAGGACAACGTGGTCGCGAAGGCCGCGGGACCTGAAAACATGACTCGCGATGCCTTTAAGAGCGCAGCC
>DASUBN010000360.1:0-2042 GCA_035763245.1 Gammaproteobacteria bacterium
ACGAGCCCCGCAGTGGACCGGGTCGCGGCGAAGCTCGGCATCCCCAGTTACGAGACCCCGACCGGTTGGCGTTTCTTCTGCAACCTCCTCGACGCCGGCCGCATCACGCTCTGCGGCGAGGAGAGCTTCGGCACCAGCAGCGACCATGCCCGGGAGAAGGATGGCCTCTGGGCCGCGCTCTTCTGGCTGAACCTGCTGGCGGTGCGGCAGGAACCGCTGCCCACGATCCTGCGCGCACACTGGACGGAATACGGACGTGATTTCTTCCTGCGGGAGGATTACGACATCCCGGACGCCGCCGCGGCGGCGCGCGTGATGCGCGAGCTGGAGGCGGCGCTGCCTTCGCTCGCCGGCAGGAGCGCCGCGGGCGTGACCTTCGCTTCCGCGGACAGCTTCACCTACGAGGACCCCGTGGACGGCAGCGTGAGCCGCAACCAGGGTCTGCGCCTGTTCACCACCGTCGGCGGACGCCTGGTGTTCCGGCTCTCAGGCACCGGCACCCGCGGCGCGACCCTCAGGGTCTACCTGGGGCGGCATGAGCGGGAGGTGTCGAAGCAAGGCATGTCCGCGGTGGAGGCGCTGGCGGGACTCTCCTCCGCCGCCCGCGCCGTCGCGCGGCTGCCGGAGTTCACCGGCATCGATCGTCCGACCAACGTGACCTGAATCAAAAGCGGCGCTTGAGTCCCGCCTTGTGGAGGATCGTGGTGGCGATCTCTTCGATGGAGGGGTGGGTGGTGTTGATGTAGGGGATGCCCGCCGCCTGGAACCAGGTCTCCGCCCTCTGCACCTCGTAGGTCACCTGGTCCGGCGAGGCGTAGCGGCTGTCGGGACGGCGCTCCTGACGGATCTGCTGCAGGCGCATCGGATTGATGGTGAGGCCGTAGAGTTTCGGTTTGTGGGGCAACAGCGCCTCCGGCAGGTGGCCGCGCTCCATCTCGTCTTCCGTGAGCGGGTAGTTGGCGGCGTAGATGCCGTACTGCAGCGCCAGGTACAGGCAGGTCGGGGTCTTGCCCGAGCGTGACACCCCCACCAGCACCACATCCGCCTTCGGGTAGTTGCGGGTGGTGACGCCGTCGTCGTTGGCGAGCACGAAGTTCACCGCTTCGATGCGATTCAGGTAGGCGGCATCGTCGGCACCGGCGTGGGCCCGGCCCGAGGTGTGAGACGACTTCATGCCCAGCTCGCGCTCCAGAGGGCCGATGAAGGCATCGAAGAAATCCAGGTACAGGGCCTCGCTGCCCTTGATCAAGGCCCGGAGGTCGTCCTGCACCATGGTGCTGAACACCAGCGGGCGGGCGCCGTCCTCCCGGGCGGTGGCCGCGATGCGCGCCACGGCCTCTCTCGCCTTGTCAACGCTGTCGATAAATGGCAGAGTGACCTGCCTAAATCCGGCGCCTTCGAACTGGCTCATGAGGCTGCGGCCCAGGGCCTCCGCCGTGATGCCGGTGCGGTCCGAGACGAAGAAAACCGTGCGTGGCTTTTCCATAAGACAGACCGTTCCGGTAGTGAAGACGGGTTTGCGGGCGCCCGCGCCCGCCGCCAGTATAGATTGAACTCAAACGAGGAAGAACAGTGGACTCCCGCTACGTCATAAGCTTCGAGAAGCTCGGCATGCACGACGTGGACAAGGTGGGGGGCAAGAACGCGTCCTTGGGCGAGATGATCAGTCACCTGACGAAGCTGGGCGTGTCAGTGCCCGGCGGCTACGCCACCACCGCCGACGCCTACCGGGAGTTCCTGGCCCACGACGGCCTCGCCGAGCGCGTGAACCGCGAGCTCGCCAAGCTCAACGTGGACGACGTGGTTGCCCTGGCCGAGACCGGCGCCAAGATCCGCAAGTGGATCGGCGACACCCCCTTCCCGCCAGCGCTCGAGAAGGCCGTCCGCGACGGCTACGCCGAGCTCGTCAAGCAGACCGGCAAAGAGGTCTCGGTGGCGGTGCGCTCCTCCGCCACCGCGGAGGACCTGCCCGACGCCTCCTTCGCCGGTCAGCAGGAGACCTTCCTCAACGTGCGCGGCATCGAGGAGGTGGTGAAGGCGGT
>DASUBN010000361.1:0-9039 GCA_035763245.1 Gammaproteobacteria bacterium
GGCCGTGCTCGGCGAGGCGCTCCTCCGCGTCGGACTCGACGAGGCCCTGGATGCTGGTGCGGAACTCGTCGAAGGTGTCGTCGGCCGCCATGCGGCTGATCTCGACGAGCCGCGCCGACACGCGCGCGCCGCCGCGGTCGCCGTTGGCGCCCGCGCTGCGGCGCAGGAACTCGCTGAGTTTCTCGAAAGCCATGTCCAACCCGCCCTTAAGGTGGGACGCACCGCCCCCTGGGGCGGTGCGCGAACGTATTTAAGGATAACGTCCGCGGCCAGACCGGCTACATATATATGGTTAGTCGGATGAAGGCCGCGCGCCTGCCCTTCCGCGTGGAGGGGCATCCGCGCGGCCTGAGGATATCAGTCGCGCGTGACGCCGCGGTTGCAGCGGAAGGGGTCTTTACAGTGACTACTGCTACTGCCCACTTCGGGCGCCTCTCCTGACGATATTGGCGCGGATGCTAGTCCCGGGGGTAGGGGCTGTCAACGCTTTTTCGCGGATGGATGATGGCAGAGCGGAAAGGGTGTCGCCGGCATCCATGCCGGATGCCGGCGACTCGCGGATGGACCGCTCAGTGCCGGACCTTGCCGCCGCCGGAACCCTTGGTGGTCTTGGCCTTGGCCTTGCTGGCCTTCCGGCCGCCCTTGCGGACCTTGTGGCTCTTGCGGACGGGCTTGGCCTTCTCGACGCTGCGCTTCGCGGCGGGGGCCGCCGGAGCGGAAGCCTGGGCCTGCGGAGTGGCCGGGGCCGCATCGGCGGCTATGGCGGTCACGCTGCCGAGCGCCAGGAGGGTGCCGAAGATGAGTGCGAGTGAGCGTTTCATGGTGTCGTCTCCAGTGGTGGTGGGGGTACGGCGTTTTCGCCGCCCTTGGATACAACAACGGGATGCCCGTGCCGGCAGTTGACCCCGGGACCACAGGTAAAAACCCCGCAAGACTGTAAACCGGCGCTGCGTTAGGGCGTATAGCCCAGGTTCGGCGCGAGCCAGCGTTCCGCGGTGGAGAGGTCCATGCCCTTGCGGGCGGCGTAGTCCGCCACCTGGTCGCGGTCGATGCGTCCCACGGCGAAGTACTTGGATTCAGGGTGGGAGAAGTAGAAACCGCTCACCGCCGCCGCCGGCCACATGGCATAGCTCTCGGTGAGGCGGATGCCGGCGCGCCGCTCCACGTCCAGGAGCTCCCACAGCACGCCCTTCTCCGTGTGTTCGGGGCAAGCGGGATAGCCCGGTGCCGGACGGATGCCGGCGTACTCCTCGCGGATGAGGGCGCCGTTGTCGAGATCTTCGTCCCGGGCGTAGCCCCAGAACTCGCGACGCACGCGTTGGTGCAGGCGTTCGGCGAAGGCCTCCGCCAGCCGGTCCGCCAGGGCCTTCAGCAGGATGGCGTTGTAGTCGTCGTGGTCCGCCTCGAAGGCCTTCACCCGCTCCTCGAGCCCGAGGCCGGCGGTCACGGCGAAGGCGCCCAGATGGTCCGGGAGCCCGGTATCGCGGGACGCCACGAAGTCCGCGAGACAGCGGTTGGGCTTGCCGGCGGGCTTCTTCTGCTGCTGGCGCAGGAAGCGGAAGTGCGCGCGGTGCCGCTCCCGGTCGCCGTTCGCGTACACGGCGACGTCGTCGCCGCCCACCGCGTTGGCCGGGAACAGACCGAACACCGCCCGGGCCGTGAGCCAGCGCTCGGCGATCACCCGGTCCAGCATGGCCTCAGCGTCCTTGAGCAGCTTGCGGGCGGTCTCCCCTTTCTCCGGATCGTCCAGGATCTTGGGATAGCTGCCCTTGAGCTGCCAGGCGTGGAAGAACGGCGTCCAGTCTATATAGCGGCGCAGTTCCTCCAATGGATAGGCGTCCAGCACTTCGATGCCGAGGTCCCTGGGCTTCGGCGGGAGATAACCCCGCCATTCCAGCGGGATGCGGTTGGCCCGGGCCTGGGCCAGGCTGAGTAGCTGCTCATCCTGGCCGCGACTCAGGTGCTCGGCCCGGACCTTGGCGTATTCCTCCCGGATCACCCGTTCCACCTCGGCGCGGTTGTCCCCCAGGAGCCCGGCCGCCACGCCCACGGCGCGGGACGCATCCTTGATGTAGGTGACGGACCCGGAATAGTTGGGAGCGATCTTGACGGCCGTATGGGCGCGCGAGGTGGTGGCGCCGCCGATCAGCAGCGGCACGGTGAAATGTTCCCGCTGCATCTCCTTCGCCACGTGGGCCATCTCGTCCAGGGAGGGGGTGATGAGTCCCGAAAGGCCGATGAGGTCCACCTTCTCGGCCCGGGCGGTCTCCAGGATCTTCTGGGCGGGCACCATCACGCCCAAGTCCAGCACCTCGTAGTTGTTGCACTGCAGCACGATGCCCACGATGTTCTTGCCGATGTCGTGCACGTCGCCCTTCACCGTGGCCATGAGGATGCGGCCCTTGGAGCGGGCGCCCGCCTGCTTCTCCTTCTCGATGAAGGGCGTGAGATAGGCCACGGCCTTCTTCATGACCCGGGCCGATTTCACCACCTGGGGCAAAAACATCTTCCCGGCGCCGAAGAGGTCGCCCACCACGTCCATGCCCGCCATGAGCGGGCCTTCTATCACGTCCAGGGGGCGCTTGGCCTCTCGCCGCGCCTCCTCCGTGTCCGCCTCGATGTAGTCGGCGATGCCCTGCACCAGGGCATGCTTCAGGCGTTCCCCCACCGGGGCCTCGCGCCAGGCCAAGTCGTGGGTGGTGCGGCTGCCGGGCTGGCTCAGGGTGGTGGCATAGGCCAGGAGCCGCTCGGTGGCGTCGGGCCGGCGGTTGAAGAGCACGTCTTCCACCTGGGTGAGCAGTTCCTTGGGTATCTCCTCGTAGACCGCGAGCTGGCCCGCGTTCACGATGCCCATGTCCATGCCGGCACGGATGGCGTGATACAGGAAGGCCGCGTGCATGGCCTCCCGCACCGCGTTGTTGCCGCGGAAGGCGAAGGACACGTTGCTCACGCCGCCGCTGATGAGTACCTCCGGCAGGCGGCGCTTGATCTCCGTCACTGCCGCGATGTAGTCCTTGGCATAGTCGTTGTGAGCCTCGATGCCGGTGCCGATGGCGAAGATGTTGGGGTCGAAGATGATGTCCTCGGCCGGGAAGCCGAGCTTGCCGGTGAGAAGCCCATGGGCACGCTCGCAGATGGCCACGCGCCGCTCCAGGGTGTCCGCCTGGCCTTGCTCGTCGAAGGCCATTACCACCACCGCCGCGCCGTGGCGGCGTGCCAGCCGCGCCTGGCGCAGGAACGCTTCCTCCCCTTCCTTGAGGCTGATGGAGTTGACGATGGACTTGCCCTGCAGGCACTTCAAGCCCGCCTCCAGGATCTCCCAGCGGGAGGAGTCGAGCATGACTGGCACCTTGGCGATGTCGGGCTCCGCTGCCAGGAGACTCAGGAAACGGGTCATGGCGGCCACGCCGTCCAGCATGCCCTCATCCATGTTCACGTCGATGACTTGGGCGCCGTTCTGCACCTGCTCCCGGGCCACTTCCAGGGCGGCCTCGTAGTCGCCCTCCAGGATGAGTTTCTTGAACTTGGCGGAGCCCGTCACGTTGGTGCGTTCGCCCACATTCACGAACAGGCTATCGGGCCCGATGTTGAAGGCCTCGAGGCCCGAGAGCCGGCATTTAGGGACGAGCGTGGGGATCGCCCGCGGCGCCCGGCCGCGCACCGACTCCGCCAGGGCGCGGATGTGGGCCGGGGTGGTGCCGCAGCAACCGCCCACGATGTTGACCATGCCTTCCATTGCCCAGCCGCCCATGTGATCGCACATGTGCTCAGGCGTCTCGTCGTAGCCGCCGAAGGCATTGGGCAGGCCCGCGTTGGGATGGGCGCTCACGTAGCAGTCGGCGAGGCCCGAGAGTTCCTCCACATAGGGACGCAGCTGCTCGGCGCCGAGGGCGCAGTTCAGGCCCACGCTGAAGGGCCGCACGTGGCGGATGGAGTTCCAGAAGGCCTCCACGGTCTGTCCCGAGAGGGTACGGCCCGAGAGGTCGGTGATGGTGGCGGAGATCATCACCGGTACCCGCGCGCCGCGCGTCGTGAAGGCGTCCTCGACGGCGTCCAGGGCCGCCTTGCAGTTCAAGGTATCGAAGATGGTCTCCACCAGGAGGAGGTCCACGCCGCCATCCAGCAGGCCGCGCACCGCTTCGGCGTAGGCCGCCTTGAGCCCGTCGAAATCCACGTGCCGGAAGCCGGGATCGTTCACGTCCGGCGAGAGCGAGGCCGTGCGGTTCGTGGGGCCGAGCACCCCCGCCACGAAGCGCGGCTGCTCCGGGGTGCGCGCGCTGGCGGCGACGGCGATGCGCTTCGCCAGCTTCGCCGCCTCCAGGTTGAGTTCGTAGACCAGGCCCTCCATGCCGTAGTCCGCCTGGGAGACGGCGGTGGAGTTGAATGTGTTGGTCTCGAGGATATCGGCGCCGGCGTCGAGATAGGCCTGGTGGATACCGGCGATCACCGCGGGTTGCGTCAGCGTCAGGAGGTCGTTGTTGCCCTTGAGGTCCCTCGGGTGATCCGCGAAGCGGGTGCCGCGGAAGTCCTGCTCGGTGAGCTCGTGGGCCTGGATCATGGTGCCCATGGCCCCGTCCAGGAGCAGGATGCGGCGGGCGAGCAGCTCCCGCAGTTGCCGGCTACAGTCCACGGGGCTCAGGTCCCGGTGGCGCGCAGCGGAGCACCGCCGGCAGCGGGACGGATCCCCAGCAGGCGGCAGATGGCGCGAGTGAGCTCGGGGCGGTTCAGGGTGTAGAAATGGAACTCACGTACCCCTTCTTCCTGCAGCAGCCGGCACTGCTGACCCGCCACGTGGGCGGCCACCAACTTGCGAGTCTCCGGTTCCTCGTCCAAGCCCTCGAAGAAATCCGCGAGCCAGCGCGGCACGCTGGCGCCGCAGCGGGCGCTGAACTGTTTCACCTGCTTGAAGTTGGTCACCGGCAGGATGCCGGGGACGATGGGCACGTTGACGCCGCGGGCCGCGGCCCGGTCCCGGAAGCGCAGGTACACGTCCACGTCGAAGAAGTACTGGGTGATGGCGCGGCAGGCGCCCGCGTCCACCTTGCGCTTCAGGTTGTCGATGTCCGCGTCGGCGGAGAGGGCGTCGGGATGCGTCTCGGGATGTGCGGCGACACTGATCTCGAAGTCCGCCACCCTTTTAAGGCCCGCCACAAGCTCCGCGGCCCGGGTGTAGCCATCGGGATGAGGTTGGTAGCGCCCCCCTCCGGGCGGGTCGCCGCGCAGCGCCACGATGTGCCGCACACCGGCCTGCCAATAGGCCTTGGCTATGGCCTCTACGTCCGCGCGACTCGCGCCCACGCAAGTGAGATGGGCGGCGGGCTTCAGACCCAGGCGCCGGTGGATGGCGGTCACGGTCTCGTGGGTGCGCTCGCGGGTGGAACCGCCGGCGCCGTAGGTGACGGACACGAAGCGCGGCGCCAGGGGAGCCAGGCGCTCCAGGGTCTGCCACAGCTTCTGCTCCATCTCGGCGCTGCTGGGCGGGAAGAACTCGAAGGAGACGGCGGGGGCCACGGGGAAGGCGCGGCGGTCCCAGGTGGTGGATAGAGGATTCATGGAAGCCGCGCTCCAGACGCTTTAGCAGTCGGCCGGCCGATGAAGGCCTGCCGTTTCGCCCTGCAAGTTGTCACTTAAACGGCGATGGTGGATACCTTTCGCATTCCTAAGGGTCCAGAAATGCGAAAACCTGCTTAGCTTGGGACCGCCTCGAAAGGCGGGGGCTAAAGCAGGTTCCTACGGAAAGCCCGCTTTAGCTGCATTTATAGAGCGCCCGCAAGCTGAGTCTCAAATCGGCGCTATGACGTAACTATCGGATATATAAGGCCATCTGTCAATCCTGGGTTTTACCCCCCTTGAGGTGCCTCCAGTGGCGCCAGACCCACCAGCCCCCTACCCCCATGATGACGGCCAGGATCAGGGCATCGAACCGGTGGAAATAGGTCCCCAGGCTGTCCCAATGCTCCCCCAGCCGCGCTCCGATCGAGGCCAGGGCCCAGCACCAGATGAGGGAGCCCAGGAAGCTATAGACCACGAACTTGCCGAGCCCCATGCGCGCCACTCCCGCCGGGAAGGCGATGAAGGTACGCACCACGGGTAGGAGCCTCCCCACGAAGATGGTGATGTCGCCGTGGCGCGCGAACCAGCGCTCCGCGAGCGTGAGGTCCCGGTGCGAGATCAGGAGGTAGCGGCCATACTTCGCCACCAGCGGCCGGCCTCCCCAGGCGCCCACCGCGTAGGCCAGGAGCGAGCCCAGCACGCAGCCGACCGCGCCGGCGAGCGCCACGCCCCAGAGACTGAGTTCTCCCTTGAACACCAGGTAGCCGGCGAAGGGCAGGGTCACCTCGGAGGGCAGCGGGATGCAGGCGCTCTCGATGGCCATGAGCAGCACCACGCCGCCGTAACCCAGGCTCCCGATGATGGCGGTGATGAACCCGGCGAGCGCCGCCAGCAGTCTGCCGGCCATGTCAGCGATGGCCGCCGTGGCCGTTCGGGTGCACCGGGCGCACGCGCAGGTCCGCGAGCTGCAGCCGGATGCCGAGTTCCATGGTCCGGTCCGGGGGGATCTGGTAGAAGTCCGTGGCCCGCAGAGCGTTGCGCGACAGGAATGCGAACAGCTTCTCGCGCCAGGCCCACATGGAACGGCCGTGCTTGGTGCCGGAGACGAGTGTCTCACGGCCGATGTAATAGGTGACCGTCTCGGGATCGATTATCAGGCCGAAATCCTTGGCGCGGCGCAGCGCCTGGGGGATGTTGGGGAACTGCATGAAGCCGTAGTGCATGCTGATCCGGTAGAAGCCCTGGTCGAGTTTGATGCATTCCATGCGGTGGCTCGGATGCACGAAGGGTACGTCGTCGGTGAGCACGGACAGGAGCACCACCTGCTCGTGCAACACCTGGTTGAGCTCCAGGTGCCGCTGCAGCATCGGCGGCGTACCCAAGTTGGGCGCGGTCATGAAGATGGCGGTGCCTGGCACGCGCACCGGTTTCACGCTGCGGATATGCGCCAGGAATTCATCCAGTGACTCGGTGCTCTCCTGCAGCCGGTCGATGAGGTTGCGCCGGCCCGTGCTCCAGGTGGACATGATGGTGAAGCCGATGACGCCGACCAGAAGCGGCAGCCAGCCGCCGTCCCAGATCTTGTAGATGTTGGCGAAGAAGAACATCAGGTCCACCACCAGCAGCCCCCCGGCTATGAGGTAGACCATGGGCTTCGGCCATTTCCAGCGGTCGCGCATGGCGAAGAAGATGAGCACCGTGGTAATCACCATGGTGGAGCTCACCGCCACGCCGTAGGCCGTCGCCAGGTTGTCTGAGGTGCGGAAGCCCAGCACGATGGCGATGGTGGCGATCATCAGCACCCAGTTCAGGGCCGGCACGTAGAGCTGGCCCTTCTCGTCCACCGAGGTGCGCACGATGGTGAGGCGGGGGCTCTGACCGAATTGGATGGCCTGGGCCATGAGCGAGAAGGCGCCGGAGATCACCGCCTGGGAGGCGATCACCGTGGCCGCGGTAGCCAGCGCCACCAGCGGATAGAGGAACCAACCGGGCGAGAGACTGTAGAAGAGCTGCGACGCGCCCCGCTCCGGGTGCGCCAGGAGCGCCGCACCCTGGCCGAAGTAGTTCAGCACCAGCGCCGGCATCACGTACCAGAACCAGGCCAGGCGGATGGGGCCGCGGCCGAAGTGACCGATGTCGGCGTACAACGCCTCCGCGCCCGTGACCGACAGGAACACCGCGCCCAGCACCAAGATGTCGGCGAAGCCGTGGTGGAAGATGAAACCCAGGGCGTAGACCGGGTTGAGCGCCAAGAGCACCACGGGGTCGTGCATGATGGCCGTGAGGCCGAGGAACGCGATGACGATGAACCACACGCTCGTCACGGGACCGAATACCAAGCCTACACGGCTCGTACCGCTGCGCTGGAACACGAACAGCGCGACGAGTACCGCGACCGTGATGAGAATGATGTGTGGGCGCGACAGGGCGAAGGAACCGAGCTGCAGGCCCTCCACCGCGCTCAACACCGAGATGGCGGGAGTGAGCATGCCGTCGCCGTAGAGCAGCGCTGCGCCGAAGATGCCGAGGGCGATCAAGATCCGCGCACGGCGGCGGTGGCGATGACCCCAGGGGTCGAGCAAGGCCAGCAGCGCCAGGATCCCCCCTTCCCCCTTGTTGTCGGCCCGCAGGACCAGGAGTTGGTACTTGAGGCAGACCACGATGACGAGCGACCAGAACACCAACGAGAGCACACCCAGGACGTTGCCCGGGGTGATGGCAAGGCCGTTGGTGGAGGAGAAACAGGTGCTGATGGTATAGAGCGGACTCGTGCCGATGTCGCCAAACACCACGCCGAGCGCGCCCAGGCTCAAGGCATAGAGGCGTTTACGATCCGTCTGCCCATCGCCACCATGCCCGTAACCGTTGCGGCGACTGGTATGGGGCGTGGTGGGGCTCTGTCCGTTGCTGTGCGGCATGTCTGAAACTCGTTATCCCCAAAAGACAACCGGCCGGTCTCTTGTATGAGGACCAGCCGGCGACGTAAATTCGGTCTGATTAAGCCAATAGAATCAAGGAGTTCGCTTAAAAAACCCAGTCAAGGGCGCGAAATTATACTCCAAAGGCGCCTACACGCCAGCGGCGGGGAAAATTGTCCTATTGGACCTGGACGTCCCGCATGACGCCCACCACGATACCCTCGATCAGCAGCTCCTGGCTGCGCACGTCCACCACGATGGGGTTGAAGGCGGGATTCTCGGGCAGGAGATGGACCTGCGGGCCCTGCAGGCGATAGCGCTTCACCGTGACCTCGTCCCCCAGGCGCGCCACCACGATCTGGCCATTGCGCACCTCCGTGGCGCGGCTCACGGCCACGAGATCCCCGTCCATGATGCCGGCGTCGCGCATGCTCATGCCGCGCACACGCAGCAGGAAGTCGGGCTTGGGAGTGAACATGCGCGGATCCATGCGCACCCGGCCTTCCAGGTGCTGCTCCGCGAGAATAGGACTGCCCGCCGCTACCCGGCCCACTACCGGGAGACCGGG
>DASUBN010000362.1:0-2419 GCA_035763245.1 Gammaproteobacteria bacterium
GTTACGGTCGAACTTGATCACCGTGCCCACGGGGTAACCCGCCGGGTAGCGGCCGCCGAGACCCGAGGTAACCATGAGGTCGCCGATCTTGATGTCACTGTCGTTGGTGACGTAGGGCAGCGAGAGCTGTTCCAGGTCGGCGCTGCCGACGGCAAGGGTACGCAGGCCGGTGCGGTTGACCTCCACCTGGATGGCCTGGCTCGGGTCGCTGATGAGCGTGACCTCGGCCTCGAAGGGGTCGGCGCGCTCCACCTGGCCCATGATGCCGTTGGCGTCCAGCACGGTCTGGCCGGCATACACGCCGTCGCCGCTGCCCTTGTCGATCACCACGAGATGCCGGAAGGGGTCGAGGTCGGCGGCCAGGATCTCGGCGGCGCTGATGCGCCCGGGCACGCGCGCCGTGGCCTGCATGAGGTTGCGCAGGCGCGCGTTCTCCTGTTCCAGGGCCGCGAACTGCTGCAGCTGCACCTGGGCGATGCTGAGCCGCTGGCGCAGGTCGTCGTTGTCGCGCACCAGCGCCACATGGGTCGCGAACTTGTCCTCGGCCCAGAGCAGCAGCGTATGGGGGACGTTCACCGCCGCCTGCACCGGATAGACGAGCGTGGCGAGCGCCGCATGCATCCGCCTCAATCCGCCGCTCTGGTGGTCGTAGACCATGAGCGCGATGGAAGCGGCTACCAGGAGGAAGGTGCGCAGCGCACCGGCGGGGCGGCTGGAGAAGAGTTGCGGCGCGCGTCGGCGGCGGATGACGGCCACTCAGCGCGCCTCGCGAGGGGCGGGCAAGAGTTTGAACGTCGCCGGATTCAGGGTGAGCACGCCGACCTCGGGAGAGATGCGGGACAGTGCGTCAATTTTGCGGCCCGGCGGCGTCGGCCGCAACGGGGCGAGGGGTTCTCGGCGGGTTTTATTCCCGGTCCGTGACCCAAGTCCGCCTATTCGACGGCGAAGGTCTCGGCGCCGTACTCGTCGATGAGCTCCAGCACCTTGCCGCCGCCGCGGGCTACGCAGGTGAGCGGATCGTCGGCGATCAGCACCGGCAGGCCGGTCTCCTCGCGCAACAGGCGGTCGATGTCGCGCAGCAGGGCGCCGCCGCCGGTGAGGACGATGCCGTTGGTGGCCACGTCGGAGCCCAGCTCCGGCGGGGTCTGCTCCAGGGCGTGCTTGACGGCGCTGACGATGCCCGCGAGGGGTTCCTGCAGCGCCTCCAGTACCTCGTTGCTGTTCATGGTGAAGCTGCGCGGCACGCCCTCGGAGAGGTTGCGTCCCTTCACTTCCATCTCCAGCAGCTCCTTGCCGGGGTAGGCGCAGCCGATCTGGTGCTTGACCCGTTCGGCCGTGGCTTCGCCGATCAGGATGCCGTAGTTGCGGCGCACGTAGTTGATGATGGCTTCGTCGAAGCGGTCACCGCCGATGCGCGCCGACGCGGCATAGACGATGCCGTTCAGGGAGATGACCGCCACCTCGGAGGTGCCGCCGCCGATGTCCAGCACCATGGAGCCCTTGGCCTCGTGCACCGGCAGCCCGGCGCCGATGGCGGCGGCCATGGGTTCCTCGATCAGGTATACCTTGCGCGCGCCGGCGCCCTGGGCCGACTCGCGGATGGCGCGGCGCTCGACCTGGGTAGCGCCGTAGGGCACGCACACCAGCACCCGCGGGGTGGGGCGGAAGTAGCGGTTGCCGTGCGCCTTCTTGATGAAATGCTTGAGCATCTGCTCGGTGATGGTGAAGTCGGCGATCACGCCGTCTTTCATGGGACGTATGGCGAGGATGTTGCCCGGGGTGCGGCCCAGCATGCGTTTGGCGTCGGCACCGTAGGCCTCGATCACCTTGTTGCCGCGGCCCGGCTCCTCGCGGATGGCGACCACCGAGGGCTCGGACAGGATGATGCCCTTGCCGCGCATGTAGATGAGCGTGTTGGCGGTACCCAGGTCGATGGACAGGTCGGTGGAGAAGAATCCGCGCAGGCTTTTGAACATGGTTTTCCGCTGACGATGCCGGACGAGAGGGGCGCGTTACTTTAACAACGGGGGGCTCCGGCGGCAAGCAGGTTTGTGCGATAATCCACTGGATTTGCGCGACTTTTTCCCGGAGACCCTCCATGTCCCTCAGCGCGGATGACGTCAAGGCCATCGCCCGTCTCGCACGGCTCTCCATCGCCGAGCAGGATATCCCGGCCTACGCCAAGAACCTCTCCAGCATCCTGGAGTTCGTGGCCCAACTAGACAAGGTAGATACCTCCGCCGTCCAACCCATGGCCCACCCTCTGGACATGAGTCAACGGCTGCGGGAGGACGCGGTCACCGAACGGGCGGACCGCGAGCTCTACCAGCAGAACGCTCCCGAGACGGAGGCCGGTCTGTACCTGGTGCCTAAAGTCGTCGAATGACGCCCTCACAAAACCTGCTGCGCTCGGCATGAG
>DASUBN010000363.1:0-4396 GCA_035763245.1 Gammaproteobacteria bacterium
TGCGCATCGGCCCGCACCTCGAGCTCGCCAAGAGAAGCCTTCCCCACTGAGAACCCCCGTATGAGTGCGAACATGGATATCGAGAGCCGCCACCGGGAGGCGTTGAGACTCTACAGCGCGGGCGAGATCGAGGCCGTCGAGCAGCGCTGCCTCGCGGAACTGCACGCGGCACGGCTGCCGGGATTCCTTCACCTCCTAGCTCTGTGCCGGCTCGCTCAAGGTCGCCACAGCGAGGCCATCCCCGCCCTGCAAGAGGCCTTGCAGATGCTTCCCAGTGAACCGCTGCTGCTGCACGACCTCGGCCGCGCCTATTCCGGCATCGGCGATTGGCCGAAGGCCGCCCAGGCCTACATCAAAGCCATCGACGTGGATCCCATGCGGGCGACGAACTACCTCTACCTGGGGCCCATCTACGAACAGGTGGGTGATCTCGACAGCGCCGAGCGGGCCTATCGCCGCGCGCTGGAGCTCGACCCCAAGCTCGCCACCGCCTCCGCGAGCCTTGCTGCCATGCACGAGAAGGCCAACCGCCTCGAAGAAGCCGGGCGTCTGGTCGCCACCGCCTTGGAATTGGACCCGGCCAATGTCGTCGCCAATCTCACCCAGGCCCAGCTGGACCAGCGCAAAGGCGCCCATGCTGAAGCGGCGGACCGGCTCGCCCGCCTCCTCACGCAACCTCTCTCTCCCTGGAACCATGCCATCGCCGCCGGTCGCCTCGGCACTGCCTACGATAACCTCGGCCGCTACGACGAGGCTTTCGCCGCCTTCGTGGACGGCAAGCGCGCGCTCCTGAGGGAAGACCTCGCCAACGACTCCTCAGGCTTATATTCTTCCGCTTCATCCGCTCGTGTCGCCCGCCACCTCACCCCCCTTATGACCGACGTGCCCGCCGCCGCGCCCGGTCAGGCACCCGTGTTCCTGGTGGGTTTCCCCCGCTCCGGGACCACCCTGCTCGACCAGATCCTCTCCTCCCATCCACGCATCGCGGTGCTGGAGGAGCGCGGCGTGCTCCTGCCTGCCTTGCAGGAGTTCGCGGGAGATGAAGCCGGCATCGCCCGCCTCATGTCCTTGGATGCCGCTGGCCGCGATGCCCGGAAACAGCGTTACTTGCAACTGGCCGGCCAGGCCCTGGGCCGGCCCTTGGAAGGCCGCCTGCTGGTGGACAAGCTGCCGCTCTACACGCTCTTCATGCCGGTCATCCGGCGTCTGTTTCCGGACGCGCGTTTCATCTTCGCCGTGCGCGACCCGCGCGACGTGGTGCTCTCATGCTTCATGCATGCTTTCGGCTTGAACGAGGCCATGCGCCACTTCCTCACCCTCGAGGGGAGCGCCGATTTTTATGCAGCGGTCATGGATGTCGGCATCGCCGCCATCGAGAAGATGCCGGACCAGGCGCTACGCCTGGACTACGAAGCCCTGGTGGACGACCCCGAAGCGCAGGGCAGACGTCTATGCGCGTTCCTGGGAGTCGAATGGGAGCCCGGCATGTTGCGCTTCTATGACACCGCCAAGAAGCGCCGCATCAATACCCCGAGCTACCACCAGGTGGTGCAACCCGTTTATGCCAGCGCCCGGGGCCGCTGGCGCCGTTACCAGACCCAGCTGGCACCGGTGCTGGGCCGCCTCAGGCCTTATGTCGAGTACTTCGGTTACCCGCCGGATACCACCGCCTGAATTTTCCTTCCAGGGTCGGAACCTTGTCCCGCCACCTGGGTCCAAACGCTGCCGACCGTCCGGACAGGGCCGGACACTCAAGGACCCCGAACAGGTGACAGGTGTCACTTGTCCCGTATATCAGCCCGATATAGGATGGCGCCCCTTGTTTTACCGTGTCGGCAGGAAATCGCGCGGTGGACGTCAAAGATCTGTGCCTCGGGGCGCTCACCTACGGTGACGCCACGGGTTACGACATCAAGAAGTTCTTCGAGAGCAGCTTCAGCCATTGCTTCCTGGCGGGTTACGGCTCCATCTATCCCGCGCTGGCCGAACTGACCGCGGAGAAGCTCGTCACCGCCCGTACCGTGCCGGGGCAAGGCGGCCCGAGCCGCAAGATCTATAAGCTCACGGAAGCCGGCCGTAAGGCTTTCCTGGCGCGCCTGAAACAGACCGTGCCGCAACACAAGGTCAAATCGGAGTTCCTGGTACTGATGCATTTTGCCGAACTCCTGCCCCCGGCCCGGCTCAACGCCATCCTCGACGAGCGGCTGGAAGACATCCGACACCAGCTCGAACTCATCCAGGAGTTCGAAGCCCGTACCGTCGCGCAGGGCTCGGCCAATGCCCCCGGGGCCCGCTTCGTCTGCGGCTTCGGCAAGGCGGTCATGGCCGCCGCCAGCGACTACATCCATGCCCATCGTGGCGGCCTGCTGCGCGCGGGCCGGCGCCCTCATTCGTCCAACAAGAAACCCGCCCGGGCCGGAGTGAGATCCCCCCAGGCGACTTCCAGAAACCGAGGTTATACCAATGCTTAAGCGTTTCCTGATCGTCGGCGGCATCCTGTTCGTCGTGTTGCTCATCGTCGGCGGAGCCTTCGGCACCCACCTATACCTGATGATCCAGGGCTTCAAGGCCCAGAAGAACATCGCCACGGTCTCCGACGAGGCGGCCAAGCAGGAGACCTGGCAGCCCGACTTCACCTCCGTGGGCAACCTCGACCCGGTGCAGGGCGCCGACATCAGCAACCAGGTGGCCGGCAACGTCTCGGCGATCAACTTCGAGTCTGGCCAGGAAGTGGAGAAGGGCCAGCTCCTGGTGCAGCTGGACGACAGCAACGAGCAGGCCCAGCTCGAGGGCTACCAGGCCCAGCTCAAGCTCGCCCAGCTCAACGACCAGCGCGCCCACGACATCTTCGCCAAGCACCTCAACTCCCAATCCGACGTGGATACGGCCGACAGCAACCTGAAGCAGGCCGAAGCCAACGTCGCCAACACCGAGGCGGACATCAACAAGAAGACCATCCGCGCGCCCTTCGCGGGCCACGCCGGCATCCGCAACGTGAACCTCGGCCAGTACCTGGCCGTGGGCACCGCCATCGTGACCCTGCAGGCGCTGGATCACATGTATGCCTCCTTCACTCTGCCGGAGCAGTCCCTGCCCTCCCTGGCCCGGGGCCAGAAGGTCACGATCACCGTGGACGCCTACCCGAACCAGACGTTCTCGGGCGAGATCAACGCCATCGACTCCAAGGTGGATCCCACGAGCCACACCGTGCGCGTCCAGGCACTGATCGCCAACCCCGGGCACCAGCTGCGTGCCGGCATGTTCGCCAACGTCTCCGTCTCCGCCGGCAAGCCCGCCCAGGTCGTGACCGTTCCCAAGGCAGCCATCACTTACTCCCTGTACGGCGACTCCGTGTTCATCATCGGTCCCGACAAGGACAAGAAGGACGCCAAGGGCCAGCCCGCTCTCACCGCCAATGAAGTGTTCGTGAAGCTCGGCCAGGAGCGCGGCAGCCGCGTCGCCATCGTCGAGGGCGTGAAAGCCGGCGACCTGATCGTCACCTCGGGCATGCAGAAGCTGCACACCGGCTCCGAGGTGCAGGTCAACAACGACGTCACGCCTGACCAGACCCAGACCGCGGGAGCCGCCGGCAAATGAAATTCACCGATCTCTTCATCAAGCGGCCGGTCCTCGCGACGGTCGTCAGCCTGGTCATCCTGCTGCTGGGCCTGAAGTCCATCAATACCCTGGAACTCAGGCAGTTCCCCAAGCTGCAGAACAGCCAGATCACCATCACCACCGCCTACCCCGGCGCCAGCGCCGAGGTGATCCAGGGCTTCATCACCACCCCCATCCAGCAGGCGGTGGCGAGCGCCGAGGGCATCGACTACATCACCTCGTCGAGCCAGCAGGGCGTCAGCACCATCACCATCAACCTCAAGCTCAACTACGATCCGCATAAGGCGCTCGTGGACATCATGAGCAACGTGGACACGGTGAAGAACGTGCTGCCGGCCGCCTCCCAGGCTCCGGTGATCCAGGCCAACGACGTGCGCGGCGCGGCCATCATGTACATCTCCTTCTATTCCAAGGAGATGACCCAGGGCCAGGTCACCGATTACCTCACCCGCGTCGTGCAGCCCCAGCTGCAGACCCTCGACGGCGTCGCCAACGCCCAGATCCTGGGCGGCCAGCCCTTCGCGATGCGCATCTGGCTCGATCCCAAGCGCATGGCTGCCCGCGGCGTGACCGCCACGGATGTGTCCAACGCCCTGCTCGCCAACAACTACCTGGCGGCCCCGGGCAGCACCAAGGGCAACTCCGTCTCCGTCAACATCACGACCACTACCGACCTGCACGATGCCAAGGGCTTCGGTGACATCGTTTTGCGCAAGGACGGCAACGCCCTGGTGCGCATCAAGGACGTGGCCGACGTGGAGCTCGGCTCCGAGAACTA
>DASUBN010000364.1:0-2625 GCA_035763245.1 Gammaproteobacteria bacterium
AGCAAACCGCCTGCCCAAGGCGGAAGGCCTGAAAGGTCCGCTGGGCTGCCTCACGCAGGCGCGCTACGGCATCACCTGGGGCGCCATCGGCGCGGCGCAGGCCTGTCTGAAGGAAGTAATGGAATACACCAAGACCCGCGAGCTTTTCGGCCGCCCGGTGAATCACACGCAGCTCGTGCAGCTGCGTATGGCGGAGATGTCCCGGCAGATCACCCTGGCACAGCTCCTGTCGCTGCAGCTCGGTCGCCTCAAGGACAAAGGCGAGATGCAACCCTCGCAGGTTTCCCTGGCGAAGTGGAACAACTGCCGCATGGCCATAGACATCGCCCGGGATGCGCGTGATCTCTTGGGCGGCGCCGGTATCACCACCGAGTTCTGCCCCATACGTCATGCCCTGAATCTGGAATCGGTCATCACCTACGAAGGCACCGAGAGCGTGCACCAATTGGTGATCGGCAAGGAGCTCACGGGGGCCAACGCCTTTTAAACGATCCATATGCCGCGCCTCACCGACTTCGACGTCCTCAGCTTCGACTGTTACGGAACGCTCATAGACTGGGAGACGGGCATACGCGCGGCGCTCGCCGGCTGGCGCCGCCGGGAGAACATCCAGGTCACCGACCAGGGTTTCGTCGAAGCCTTCGGCCGTTACGAGTGGCAGGAGGAAGAGGAGAACCCGACGCTGCTGTACCCCGAGATCCTCGGCCGGGTGTTGAAGCGCATGGCGGCGGGCTGGGGTGTGTATGCGAGCCCGGACGATTGCAGGGCCTTCGGCCGCTCCGTGGGAAACTGGCCCACCTTCCAGGATTCGCCCCTGGCGCTCGCTTACCTGAAGCAGCACTTCAAGCTCGTGATCCTCTCCAACGTGGACCGGGAATCCTTCAGCTATTCCAACGCCAAGCTGGGGGTGGAGTTTGACCACGTCTACACCGCCCAGGACGTCGGCAGCTACAAGCCGGACATGGAGAACTTCCAGTACCTGCTCACCAACCTGGAGGACGAGGGCTACCTACCTTCCCGCGTCCTGCACTGCGCCGAGAGCCTCTACCACGACCACATCCCGGCCAAGAAGCTCGGCCTCGCCACCGCCTGGATTTATAGGCGCCATGACAAGAAGGGCTTCGGCGCCACCCGCCCGCCCACCGAGCAGGTGAAGCCGGATTTCACCTACAACAGCCTGTTCGAGTTCGCCGCCGCCCACCGGGCCGCGGTGGAAGCCGCCGCCTGAGAGTGCACCGAATGTCCACCGAAACGAAAGCCACCGGTCTTGCAAAGGCCGCCACCCGCTCCATCAACCGCGCCGAGATCGTGGACCAGAACTTCATCCAGTTCGTGCAGGGCTGGAGCGAGGAGTCGCCGCGCCCATCCCTCGACGCGCCGCTGCGCGCCGGACATGCGCTCACCGGCCGCGACTTCCTGGAGCTCTTCGAGTCCCAGATGCTCTCGCGCCACCAGGACATCGAGGCCCGCGCCATGCGCGCCCGCAACGAGGGCTTCTACACCATCGGCAGCTCCGGCCACGAGATCAATGCCGTGGTGGGCCGCGTCACGCGCCACACCGACATCGCCTTCCTGCATTACCGCAGCGGCGCCTTCATGCAGGAGCGCGCCCGCAAGCTCGACATCGACATGGTCTACGACACGGCCCTGTCGCTCGCCGCCTCCAGCGAAGACCCCATCTCCGGCGGCCGCCACAAGGTGTGGGGTTCCGTGCCCCTCTGGGTGCCGCCCCAGACTTCAACCATCGCGAGCCACCTGCCCAAGGCCGTGGGCACGGCGGTCGCCATCGCCCAGGCGAAGCGGCTCGGCATCACGCCGCCCATCCCGGACGACAGCATCGTGGTCTGCAGCTTCGGCGACGCGAGCTCGAACCACTCCACCGCGCTCGGCGCCTTCAACGCCGCTCAGTGGACGGCCCATCAGAAGCTCCCTTGCCCCGTGCTCTTCGTCTGCGAAGACAACTCCATCGGCATCTCCGTGAAGACCCCGGAGGGCTGGGTGGAGGCGAACTTCAAGAACCGCGCGGGCCTGCACTACGTGCAGGCGGACGGCTTGGATCTGGTGGACGCCTGGGAAAAGACCCAAGCCGCGGTGGAGCACTGCCGCCGCACCCGCCAACCCACTTTCCTGCACTTGAAGCTCGTGCGCCTGCTGGGCCACGCGGGCACCGATGCCGAGACCGAGTACAAGACGGCCCAGGAGCTGGAGTCCACCGAGGCCCGGGACCCGCTGCTCATGTCGGCGGAGACGGCCCTGGAGACGGGGCTCCTCGCGCCCGCGGAAGTGCTGGAACGTTACGAAGCCTGCCGCGCCCGGGTGCAGGCGGCGTCCAGGAAGGCCGCCACGCGCCCCAAGCTCACCACGGCCGAGCAGGTGATGGCGCCCCTCGCTCCCTATCACCCGGACCAGGTGAACGCGGAAGCGGTGCGTCCCGCCGATGCCGTCGCGCGTGTCGCCGCCTTCGGCAGCGAGGAAGCCTTGCCGGAGAAGAGCGCCCCCAAGCATCTCTCCATCCAGATCAACCGCGCCCTCTTCGACCTCATGGCCAAGTTCCCGGAGATGACCCTCTTCGGCGAGGACGTGGCCCAGAAGGGCGGCGTCTACACCGTGACCTCGGGCTTATAT
>DASUBN010000365.1:0-2299 GCA_035763245.1 Gammaproteobacteria bacterium
CAAGCTCTTCGTGACTGGGGTCGAGCAGGTGGCGGCGACCACCGGCATCGGCGCCCTGGTGCTGTCGCTCGTGATCGTCCCCATCGCCACCGAGATGCCCGAGAAGTTCAACAGCATCCTCTGGGTGCGGCGCGGCAAGGACACCCTCGCCTTCGGCAACGTCACTGGAGCCATGGTGTTCCAGGGGACCCTCCTTCCCGCCTTCGGTCTGCAGCTCGCTGCCTGGCGGCCTGGCTACGACGTGCTCCTCGCCATGGGCCTGAGCTTTGCCGCCGCCCTCTGGACCCTGTTCCTGGCAGCCCGCCGCCGGCTTACGCCCCGCGCCCTGCTGGTGAACGGTGCCGTATACCTGTTGTTCTTCGTCCTGGTCCTGCGCCACTGAGCCTATGACCGCGCCCTTGAGCAGCGTCCCGTCTCCCTGCATCCGGAACTGTTGTCTGGATGAACGTGACGTGTGCCTGGGATGCGGCCGCAGCCTGGATGAGATCCGCCTCTGGAGCGAAGCCGGCGACGCCGAGCGGCTCGCCATCCTGGAACGCGCGGCCCAAAGGCGCGCGGAACGCGAGGCCAGGCGCCGGGCTTGGCAGGCGGGCATCCCCGACAGATGATCGCCACGCAAGGGTTGTACCGCCGGCGGGTTATGGATATTGTTTTACATATGCGGTTTCGGGGTACCCCATGCGCCTGACGCTCCTGCTCTCTCTCGGCCTGCTCGCCGCCTGCGCCAGCCATGCGCCCCTCGCCACGGCCCCCGATCGCTGGACCTACCTCGGCAACGACCCCGATGGCACCCAGAACATCTTCATGCGCGTCCAAAGCAGCGACAAGAAGCAGGACACGGTCACCGCCTGGTACAAGTTCGAGTTCGCCACCCCCCATGAGGTGGTCACCGGTCCCGCCATGAAGCAGGAGGTCTACATCGAGCGCCGCGACCTGGTGGAAGTGGACTGCAAGGCCGAGACCGTACGCCTCAAGGACGAGACCTACTTCAACGTAGAGGACCGGCAAGTGTTCCGGGTCACCCCCGAAGCGGCGGCGGTCCCCTCGGCCCAGGTGTTCGCCGGCGGCGTCAGTGACATCCTCTACGAAGGCGCCTGCGGCAGCTCCCTGCAGTGGACCTCCCTCGGCGAGGACGCCCAGAAGACCCAGGACATCTACGCGCGCGTCGAGAGCCAGGCGGACCCGAATTCGATCGTCAAGGCCCGTTTCCGTTTCGTGTATCACGATCCGCGGACCATGGTGGCCGCCCCGTCGCTCGCCAAGGTGAGCTACACGAGCAGCCAGAGCAGCGTGCTCATGGACTGCGCCAACCAGACCTTCGTCCTCGAGCACCAGACGTATTACGACGAGGACGGGGTCACGGTGTTCGGCGTCACCCCGCCCAAGGGTGCGAGGCCCAGCGCCGTGGCGCCGGATGGCGTCACCGGCCTCATGTACAAGGCCGCCTGTGGCGTACCGCTCACCTGGACCTACTTGGGGATGGACCCGCGCAAGACGCAGAAGATCTACCTCGTGGGCACGCCCGACAAGAGATCGGGCGGCACCGTGGAAGCCAAATTCCGCTTCGAATACCTGGCCCCCGGCAAGCTCGTCACCAGCGCCAATCTCACCCAGGTGGAATACTCCGCGCGCACCGCCGATGTGGTGCTGGATTGCGGCGCCTCCACCCTGACCCTGCTGCGCGAGTCCTACCAGGACGACGCCCAGAAGGAAGTCTTCAGCGTCAAACCCCCGGCACCGCAGCCGGCGCCGGTGGCCCCCCAGGGACTCACGGGCATGATGCTGCGCGCGGCCTGCCACCCTTGAGCGCCCCGACCTGGGCCGGCGGCTGTATTTCCCGGCCCGCAGTCCGTAGAATCATGACACTCATAAACGGGGATCAGTCCGTCGCGCATGCCCACGGGGCGCGGGACGCAGCCGGGCACCGACAGCCATGACCATCCAGGCTCCGAAGCAGCTCGGCAAGTATGTCGTCGGCCGTGAACTCGGTCGCGGCGCCTCCAGCATCGTCTACCTCGCCAACGACCCCTTCGCGCATCGCGACGTGGCGATCAAGGTCTATGCGCCGGACGGTGACATGGACGCCTCCAAGGCCAAGCTCTACCGCAAGCTGTTCTTCAACGAAGCCCACATGGCGGGCAAGCTGCTGCACCCCAACGTGCTGCCCATCTACGACGCGGGTGAGGAAAGCGGCCTGCGCTACGTGGTCATGATGTATCTCGAGGGCTACAAGCCCCTCACCGAGCACGTGCGCCAGGACAAGCTGTTGCCGGTCAAGAAGGTGGTGGAGATCTTCTTC
>DASUBN010000366.1:0-4939 GCA_035763245.1 Gammaproteobacteria bacterium
GCTCATAGAGGAGATAGATGGGCAGGGCCAGCAAGGTCATGGAGATCACGTCCGGCGGCGCCAGGATGAAGCCGACGATGAACGCTCCCACCAGGGCGTATGGCCGCAGCTTCCTGAGCTTACCCGGCGAGGTGATCCCGGCCCACACGGCGAGCACGATCACCACCGGCACCTCGAAGGCGACGCCGAAGGCGAAAAAGATGGTGAGCACGAAATCCAGGTAGGCGTTGATGTCCGTCATCACTTTCACACCCTCGGGCGCGGCCGAGGTGAGGAAGGCGAAAGCCACAGGGAACAGCACGAAGTAGGCGAAGGCCACGCCCGAGTAGAAGAGCACCACACTGGATACGAGCAGCGGCAGAAACAGGCGGCGCTCGCTCTTGTAGAGTGCCGGCGACACGAAGCGCCACAGGTGATAGAGGAACACCGGCACGCACAGGAACAGCGCCGCCACCAGCGCGAGCTTCATGGGCGTCATGAACGGCGAGACCACGCCGGTGGCGATCATGCTGCTGCCTTCCGGCAGCCGGCGGATCATGGGCAGGGCCAAGAGCTCGAACAAGCGGTTCTGGAAGGGGAACAGGCAGGCGAACACCAGGAACAGCGCCAGCACCGACTGCAGCAGCCGTCGGCGCAGCTCCAGGAGATGGGTGATCAGCTTGGGGCTGACGAGAGATTCTTCGGGGGCATCCTCAGGCGGAGTGGTCACGCTTCACCGCCTCGCCGGCCGCCTGCTTTACGTCCGCCGCGGCCGACTCGACCGTGCCGCGGGCGGCCGCAGCGGCACGCCTCATCTCTTCGGCCGCGAGCTCACGCTCGATCTGCTCATTGAAATTGCGCAACACCGAGCGCGCCTTGCCCATCCACAGACCCACGGTGCGCGCCAGTCCCGGCAGGCGCTCCGGTCCGAAGACGATGAGCGCTAACAGGAAGATGAGCGAGAGCTCCCAGAAACTACCTTCGAACATGGCTCAAGGCAGCTCAGTGCTTGTCATTACCCGCACCGGGCTTGCCGGCGTCTCCGCCGGTGTTGCCGCCCGCCGAGCCGTCGCCGTCGTGCATCGCCTTCTTGAAGCTCTTCACCGCCTTGCCCAGATCCTCGCCGATCCTGGGTAGCTTGCTGGTGCCGAACACCAGCACGATGATGAGGAGGAGCAGCAGCAGTTTTCCGAAACCGAATTCCATGGAAATGACCCGCGGGCATGGGTGCCCGTCCGAATGAAGTGGTTAGGAAGAACTATTTTACCGCGCGCCGCGGCTTCCGCGGGCTCGGGAATAACGAGAGATTTAAGGAATAAAAGCGGAATCTAGGCCTTTTCAGCCAACTTTTGAGCCTGGGCCAGGTCGAGCCCATCGCCCACGATGGCACCCAGGAGTTCGCCGGCAGCCGCTTTGCAGAGCGTACGCAGCTCGTCCAGCTGGGTATAGGGTCCGGCGGCAATCACCGGAATAGTAATGGCGCGGGCCATATCCGCCGCCGCCTGTATCTCGGCTGCGGCGGTCGCGGCGTCACCCACCGGGGTGTAGACGATGGCGGCTACGCCCTCCCGCTGGAAATGTTCCGCCACTTCCGCCACGGCGGTATGCGCGAGCTTGGACCAGCCCTCGGCGGCCACTTTGCCGTCCTTGGCTTCCAGGCTCACGATGATGTGGCCTGGGTACTCGAGGCAGAGATCGTTGATGAGATGAGGGGCGGTGGCGGCCCGGGTGCCGAGTACCACGAATTCCGCACCCGCCTCTATATAGGGCAGCACCGCCTCCTCGCTGCGCATGCCGCCCCCCACCTGCACCGCGACGCCGGGGCAGGCGGCGACGATCTCCTTCACCACCGCGGCATGCGCCGGTTTGCCGGCGGCGAGGCTGTCGAGATCGTTCACGTGCAGGCGGCGCGCGCCCGCCTTCACCAAGCGTTGCGCGAAGGCCACGGGGGATTCGGCATGGGCCGCGGCCTCGTTTGGCTTGCCGGGCTTACGCTGCACGCATTTGCCGCCCTTCAGCTCCACGGCGGGGATCAGCAGCATGGAGCGTCCTCGTGGTGCGAAACCGGGGCACGCGCACCACTCGCGCCTGCGGCACGGCATGCCCCTGTCGTGGCGGTGAAGCTCATGACGTTCATGGGCGTTTCAGGTGCGGTGGAGATCCATGGTGAGGCGGGGAAGACGGATATGGGCCCGATGTTTAGGATGCGGTGCTTTGTCTATAGCATAGGCCAAAAGCGGCCCCCGTCAATGCGCGGCAGCCTCCGGGGGCACTTGCAGCCAGAAAGTGACCGGGCCGTCGTTCACCAGCGCCACCTGCATGTCGGCGCCAAATACCCCGGTGGCCACGGGTGCATGGCGCCGTGCCGCCGCTTCGCACATATATCTAAAGAGGCGTTCACCTTCCTCAGGTGACGCCGCCGGGGTGAAACTCGGGCGCTTGCCTTTGTGGGTGTCGGCTGCCAGGGTGAACTGAGGCACCAGCAAGAGGCCGCCCTGCACCTCTCTGAGATCCAGATTCATGCGGCCCTCGGCGTCGGGGAACACGCGGTAGTTGAGGAGCCGCTCCAATAAACGATCCGCCTGGGGCTCGGCATCCCCCTGTTCCACACCCACCAGCACCAGGAGCCCCCCGTCGATGGCGGCGACCCGCGCACCGTCCACGTTCACCGATGCCTCGGTCACCCGTTGCAAGAGTCCGATCACGCGAAGGCGGGCTGCCGCGCGAAATGATCGGTGACCTCGACCAGCGCGGCGCGGGTGCGGGGTTCGCCGGCGGCGTGACCCGAGTCGGGGATGAAGCGCAGTTCCGCTTCCGGCCAAGCCTGTTTCAGACGCCAGGCAGCGGCGGGCGGGCACACCATGTCGTAGCGCCCCTGGACGATCACGCTCGGAATGGCGCGGATGCGCTGCACGTCGCGGATCAACTGGTCCTTCGCGAGGAAGCAGTCATGGATGAAGTAATGGCACTCGATGCGCGACACGGCGATGGCCACGTCCGCCTCGGTATAGAAGCTCACCAGCGACTCGCTCGGCAGCAGCGTGGAGCAGCGCGCCTCGAACAGTGACCAGTCCTCCGCCGCGCGGCGCTGCACCTCGATGTCGGGATGGGTCAGGCGCTTGTGATAGGCGCGCACCAGGTCGCCGCGCTCCGCCGGTGGGATGGGCGCCACGAAATCCGCGAAATGATCCGGGAAGACGTTGGCGATGCCGCCGCGGTAGAACCAATCGAGCTCCGGCTGGGTGCCGAGGAAGATGCCGCGCAACACCAGCGCCAGCACGTGCGTGGGATGGGTCTCGGCGTAGAGCAGGGAGAGGGTTGAACCCCAGGAACCGCCGAACACGAGCCAGCGGTCGATACCGAGATGCCCGCGGATGCGTTCCATGTCGGCCACGAGGTCCTGGCTGGTGTTGCGGCCGAGTTCCGCGTGGGGCCGGGAGCGGCCGCAACCCCGCTGGTCGAAGAGCACGATGCGGTAGCGGGCCGGGTCGAAGAAGCGCCGGTTGTCGGGGGTGCAGCCCCCGCCCGGGCCGCCGTGCACGAACACCGCCGGCAGGCCCTTGGGGTTGCCGCATTCCTCCACGTAGAGCTCATGGGGCGCATCCACCGCCAGGCGATGCACCGCATAGGGCTCCAAGGGGGGGTAGTAGTCGGCCATCTGGCGCTCTCCTTGGGGGTCCCGGGGTATGTAGGGATGGTCCTACATAAGCTATCGGCTTTAGCCGGCTTCGGCCCTGCTCCACCAGGGCCAGAGTAACACCTGCCCGAACTGCCATGGAACGGCGGGACAGGATGTATCAGGACCGGGGCCGGGTAGGAAGCTAGGACGCATCGCCCTTAGTTTTGGTGCGAGTAGCACCAATCACCTCCAGCCAAGAAGGCTCTCCCCGGCGGTTACCCCTTACCGCCGGGGCTTTTTTATTGCCTCTGCAAAAACCCTTTCTCGCTCGCTCCTGCTCGCGTGCAAGTCCAGGGAGTCTTCCGCGACTCCCGCCCGGCATGCGCGCGGGCCCCGGGCCTTGCGGACTCGTCACCGCTTCGTTACGCATCCGGCTCCATGGAAAGCCCGGACTGCACATCCCTGGACAGGCGTTCGCGGCGACGCCGCTGCCCCGCTGAATCAAGCACTTACGTACCCGACAGACGGGCGCCACTCCCGGCGGCGTCCACTCCCTCATCCCGCGGTGCTTCGTTGTGCTTTAATGGCGGCAAGGCCCTCATCGGCAGACGCGGGAGACTCCCGTGCTCAGCTTCGCCGCCCTGGCCCGACTGGCACAGGCTTGCACGCCGCTCCTGAAAGACGGCTTCGGCAGGCTGCGCCGCCCATCACCACCGCCCCGCGAGGATCCGTCCGGCATGGACGAGTTCGTCACCGTCGCCACCTACGACCGGGTCACCGACGCCCACATCGCGCTGGGCCGGCTCCTGGCGGAAGGCATCGAGGCCCAGCTCTTCGACGACAACATGGTGCAGATGGACTGGCTATATTCCATCGCCTTGGGCGGCATCAAGCTCAGGGTGGCGCGTGGCGACGCGAAGGCGGCGCGCACGGTGCTGGAGACGGATTACTCCGCCGTGCTGGATGAGGCGGAACGGGATGGCACCAACGACTGAACGTCAAAGCTCGAACATAAGGTCGTCTTCTTCCTTCGAAGGCTCATAGCCGCGCTGGCCGTAATGGCCCAGGATGGCGGCGACCACGTCCTCCGCGGTATCCACCACCCGCATCAGTTCCATGTCCTTGGCGTCGATCATGCCCTGCGCCAGCATCTTGTCGCGCATCCAGTCCAACAAGCCGGCCCAGTAAGCCTGGTCAATCAGGACCACTGGCACGCGCCGGGTCTTGCCGGTCTGGATCAAGGTGAGCACCTCGGCCACCTCGTCGAGGGTGCCGAAACCACCCGGCAGCACCACGTAGGCGCAGGCGTAGCGCACGAACATCACCTTGCGGGTGAAGAAG
>DASUBN010000367.1:0-3554 GCA_035763245.1 Gammaproteobacteria bacterium
ATCTCCTCTGGCGCGAGCACCTCGCCAACATGGATTACCTGCGCCAGGGCATCCACCTGCGCGGCTACGCCCAGGTGGACCCGCGGCGCGAGTACAAGCGCGATGCCTTCGAGATGTTCTCCGCCATGCTCGATCGCCTGAAGTACGAGGTGGTGGGCATCCTGGCGAAGGTACGGGTCCAGACCGAGCAGGACGTGGCTGCCATGGAGGAGCAGCGCCGCCGCGCCCGCGCCATGCAGTTCCAGCACGCCGAGGCGCCGAGTGCCACCGCCGGCGCTCCGCTGGCTCCGGCCGCCGCCGCCCCGGCGCGGCCGGCGACCCCGGCACAGCCGGCGGCACCGTTCGTGCGCGAGGACCGCAAGGTAGGGCGCAACGAACCTTGTCCCTGCGGTTCGGGTCTCAAGTACAAGCAGTGCCACGGGCGCCTCGTGTAATCTTTGCAAAAGTCCATCCTGGACTTTTGCACTCGGCGAGTCCGGTACATGCCCGTACTCGCCTCCGCCGAATCAAGCACTTGCGTGCTTGATTCGCGTGCGGTGCATCCCTGCACCGCAGAAGAGGCGCCTCATGCCGAGTTCCTCTAATCCAAGCATCGATGTCGTGGCGGCGGTACTGCGCGACCGCGACGGCCGGGTGCTGGTCGCCGAGCGCCCCGCCGGCAAGCCTCACGCCGGTTTCTGGGAGTTTCCCGGCGGCAAGCTGGAGCCGGGCGAACCCGCCGCAGCGGCCTTGCAGCGCGAGCTCAAGGAGGAGCTCGGTATCGGCGTGGAGCGGGCTCACCGCCTGCTGCGACTCTCCCACAGCTATCCCGAACGCCGCGTGCATCTCGACGTATGGCGCGTGGCGCACTATTCGGGGAGGCCCGTCGCTCACGAGGGCCAGCGGCTCGCCTGGGTCGCCCCTGCCGAGCTCGCGGACTGGCGACTCCTGCCGGCGGACGGGCCCATCGTCGCGGCCCTGAAGCTCCCGCCCCTGATGCTGGTGACGCCGGCGCCCGGCGAAAAGGCGGATTTCCTGGCCCGACTGCGGGCTTCCCTGGAAGCGGGCGTGGATTTCGTGCAGTTTCGGGCACCGGGACTCCTGCCCGAGGCCTATGACTCCCTGGCGCGGGAGGTCATCGCCGCCTGCCGCCGTCACGGCGCCCGGGTGCACCTCAACGCCGCTCCCGGACTCGCCCTCGAGCTCGGGGCCGACGGTGTGCACCTCAGCCAGGCGGCGCTGGTACGGCTTCCCCCAGGGGACCTGGACCGGCGGCTCACGGTGGGCGTGTCCTGCCATGGGGCGGAGGAGATTCACCGCGCTCTCGCTTATGGACCGGCATACCTCAGCCTGGGGATGGTGCAGGCCAGCGCCAGCCATCCGGGGGCCTCGCCGCTGGGCTGGGACGCGTTCCAGGGGCTCGCACGCACGAGCCCGGTGCCGGTCTATGCCATCGGCGGCCTGGGTTACGGAGACCTCCCGGAAGCGCAGCATCGCGGTGCCCACGGCATCGCCGCCATCCGGGGGCTCTGGGGCGGGTTTCAGTCCCCGCCGCTGTCCTGATCGGGGAGCGCTTCCTCGGCGGGGATGGCGTTCTTTTCCATGAGCCAATCACCGAGGTCGATGAGCCGGCAGCGGTCGCTGCAGAAGGGTTTCCACTTGGAGCCTTCCATCCACGGCACCGGTTTGCCGCAGTGTGGGCAGGGCGCCGTCTCGATCTCAACCATATTCAAATCCGTGACCGATACAGGGTGCCGCACATGCGCGGCACGGGTCGGGAGGGATGTAGGCCCTGGACATCCGGGGTGGGCAGGAAGCGCGCCCCGGAAGTGCCGTCGGGTACCCGGCGATCATCAGAGCTGACAACAGACCAGCTTGAAGCCGATGTCGCGCTTGGTCTGTTGCGGACGGGCGTTGGCCTCGTGCCGTTCCAGGAAGCGGATGACCATGCGGTGGCGTCCGGCGCTGATCTCCGGGAATACCCCGCTCGTCACCGGCACCATCACCCGCACCATGGGGGAGAGGGCATGGGAGTCGAAGTTGCGCTGGAACATGCCTTGCTCGGCAACCTCGCGGCTTGGCAGCGCGCTCTCGCGGGTGAGCGCCATGAGCAGGGCGATGGTGTCCTTGAGCGGCCTTAGTTCCGTGAGCCAGCCCTGCAGGTCGCGGGCGCGACGTGGGTAGGGATGGGTGAGCCAGGCGTGATAGAGGGGCAGGTCGAACTGGCAGGTGCCGCCGGGGATGGCGAGGCGGTTCTTGATCGAGTTCAGGAACTCGCTCTCCTTGAGCATGGCGCCGAGGGGCCTGCCGTCGCCGTCCATCTCGTGGCGGAGCCGGTCCAGGTCCGTCAGCACCGTCTGCAGGCGGGCGCCGTCCACCTCGGGGCTGCCCTTGAGACGCTGCAGCAGGAGGCCGCAGCGTTCCAGTTCCTTCAGCACTTCGGTGCGCACGTCGCCGCGGGTCAGGAGCGAGGCGATCTCGAGTATCGCGTTCACCGCGGCGCGGCTGTCCCAGATGGAGGAGAGGGCGGCGTGGTGGGCGCTTTGCTCCAGCAGGAACTCCAGGCGCAGGAAGGTGCGCACGCGTTCGTTGAGCGGCTGCTCATAGATCAGCCACTCGGCCGACGCCTGTTCTTCGGCGCGTTGTTCCACGTTCAGCATCGGAGCGCCCGCTTCACGGCAATCTCAGGCCGGGACGGCGTGGGTCGTCGGCCGCGGCCAGTTCCAGGTAGAACCTATGGAGGTCGGAGACGTAATGCCGGAGCGTCGCCTCATCGCCTTCGTTCAACAGAATATCATCCGCCGCCTCGAGGCGCGCGGCGCGGGGCGCCTGGGCGGCGAGCATGGCGCGGGCCTGAGCCCCGGTCTCGCCGTCTCGTGACATAAGGCGGTGCAGTTGGGTCGCTTCGGAACAATCCACCACCAGCACCCGGTCCACGAGGGCCCGGGACGCAGGCGATTCCGCCAGCAGCGGGATGACCGCGATGGCATAGGGGGCGCGGAAGCCGTCCAGGCGGGCCTGCAGGCGCGTCAGGATCAGGGGGTGGAGCAGGCTCTCCACTTGACGGCGCAGGGCCGGATCGGCGAATAGGCGCTCCCGCAGCCGGCGTCGGTCCAGAGCCCCGTCCCGGGCCAGGATGCCCGGCCCCAGGGCCTCCACCAGGGCCTTCAACCCCCCCCCCCCGGGTACGGTGATCTCACGGCTCACCACGTCAGCATCCACCACCGGCACCCCTAGGGCAGAGAATTCCCGTTCCACCTTTGATTTGCCGCTGGCGATGCCCCCGGTCAGACCGATTTTCAGCATGGGGCTCAGCGCAGGCCAGTGAAGCCCAAGTAAGCGTCTGTCAGAGGCTGGCCCCAATAGAGGACGATCCAACCTGCGGCCGCCAGGAAAGGTCCGAAAGGTATCGGCTTGCCCTGTTTCAGCAGCTTGGTAGACAGCATAAATAGACCCACCGCTGCACCCACGCCTGCTGCCATGAGGATGATCACCGGCAGCTCCTGCCAGCCGAACCAAGCACCCAATGCCGCCAGGAGCTTGAAGTCGCCGTAACCCATGCCTTCCTTGCCGGT
>DASUBN010000368.1:0-6434 GCA_035763245.1 Gammaproteobacteria bacterium
GGCATCTCCAACGGCGCCATGATGAGCTACCGCCTGGCCTGCGAGGCCAGCGACCTCTTCGCCGCCGTCGCGCCCGTGGCCGGCATCATCGACGTGGACGACTGCAAACCCACCCACCCGGTCTCGGTCATCGACTTCCAGGGCACGGCGGATGAGAACGTACCAATGGACGGCGGCGTGGGCAAGAAGGCCCTGGAGAAGGAGAGTCGGCCGCCGGTGCAGCAGAGCGTCGACTTCTGGAGGAAGCAGGACGGCTGCGGTGTGACGGTGAACGCCGACGCCACGGACCTGCACATGATCGACTACGGCGGCTGCGACGCGGGCACGGCGGTGGATTACTACATCGTCCAGGGCGGCGGCCACGACTGGCCGGGAGGCGACCGGATATCGCTGTTACTGGACAAGCCTGACCCCAAGGTCCCAGCCACCGACATCATCTGGTCGTTCTTCGCTGAGCACCCGCGTCCATAGGGCGTCCGGAGCGCGTTATCGAAAGTTATACGTCACGCCGATGAAGAAGGTGGTGGTGCCGGAGCGGTCCACGATCGGGCTGTCGTGGATGGCGCCGCCGAAGCGCATGTATTGCAGATTCGTGATCAGGCGCAGGTGATCGGTCAGGTTCGTGGACAGGCCGATCTCCACATAGGGATTGGTGGCGCTGCCGGGGGAGTAGGCCGGGCGGCCGGGGATGGATTCCGCCGGGCTCACGCCGTAGTAGTAGTTGACCAGGTTGGCGCTCTCCCAGCGCAGGCCTAAGCCGGGCGTCAGGCCCCAATCCCCAACGGGGATGGTGTAGCGGTAGCCGGTGTTGATCTGGGTGCCGTTGTTGCGGTCCAGGATGTCGTGGAACACGCCGACGTTGTAGCGGCCCCAGTCGCCGAAGAGGTCCAGGTTGGCGCCGCCGTCCAGGGACCACTGGCGCGATTCGATGCCCGTGAGTTGGGGTGAGTCGCTCGCCTTCAGCCGGTTGAACTCGGGCTTGACCATGAGCGAGAAACGGTAGTGGTCGCCGTTCGAGAGCAGGTAGCCCGCGCTCACGCCCGCGAAGAAAAACCGGCCGTAGTGGTAGAACACGAGGGGGACGGGGGTGTACTGGCGCGAGTAGCCCACGTAGCCCGGGTCCGTCACCGCGAACCCGCCGCCGACGATCCAGCCCGAACCCGCGTCCCGGCCCGCTTCCTTGAGCAGTTGGTCCTGGACATCGCCATCACCGGCGCCGCCTTTGCCGGCGGCGAACGCAGGAGCGGCGCCGAGTATGGCGGAGAACAACAGCAGGCTGGGCAGTGTCAGGCGATGCAGGCGCGACATAACTTGGAGGTCCATGGGTGTAGGAGGGGGCAGATGGTAAACCGCGGCGGCTTAGAATGGGGTTACCGGATGTAACCAACAGGGCATGACATTGATCATCTCCGTCCGCGGCGGCGGCGATTCAGGTTCCGATGAGCGTCGGGTTCTCAAGGCGGTAGAACACCACTTCCACGTCGGGATGCCTTGCGGCGAGGTCATGGGCATTACGTAATCCTTCATAGCGCATGCCGATCTTCTGCATAACGCGGATGGAGGCCAGGTTGGGGACATCCGCGATGGCGACGAATTGTTTCAGGTCCATGATCCGGAAGGCATGATCTTTCATGGCGTGGGCAAGCTCGGTGGCGTAGCCACGGTTCCAGTAGTCCTTCCATATCCACCAGGCGAGTTCGTAGTGGCCGGACTTGTCCTGGGGCTGGATGCCGGCGACGCCCACCACATCATCGGTCTCCTTGAACACCGCGGCTCCCACGCAGCAGCCGTGGTCCGCCAGGAACCCGGCCTGGCGCTTGAACATGGCGTCGATGCGTGCCTCGTCCCAGGCCCGGCCGAAGCTGATGTAACGCATCATGTCGGGGTCGCTCACGAAGCGGGTGAACACGGCCCGGTCCCGGGCCGGCTCCCAAGGACGGATGTAGAGCCGCGCGCTCTCGACGCGGAAGGGAGCGGCGGACATGGGGCTCAGAGGATGACGGGTTCGGGTTCGAGGGTGATGCCGAAGCGGGCCGTCACCGCATCGCGGATGCGCATGGCGAGCCTCCAGACCTCGGCGCCGGTGGCATGGCCATAGTTCACCAGCACGAGCGAATGCTTGTCGGAGACGCCGGCGTCGCCGTCGCGCACGCCCTTGAAGCCGCAGGCCTCGATGAGCCAGGCGGCGGAGATCTTGGTGTTGCCTTCGCTGCTGTGATAGGTGGGCAGCCCCGGGAAGGCGCGCAACAGGTCCGTGGCGCGCTCGGCGGGCAGCACCGGGTTCTTGAAGAAGCTGCCGGCGTTGGGGATGAGTGCCGGATCGGGGAGCTTGCGCCGCCGCAGGGTCTCGACCGCCAGCGCCACGTCCGCTGGACCGGGATCCTTCACGCCGAACGCCTCCATTTCCTCGCGCAGGCCGGCGTAATCCGTCCGGAGTTCGTGGCGGTGCGGGAGCTCGAAGTCCACGGCGGTCACGATGTAGCGCTGCGGCTCGTGCTTGAACAGGGAACTGCGGTAACCGAAGGCGCAGGCGGAGCGGTCGAGTTGCACCAACTCCTGCTGCTTCAGGTCCCAGGCTTCCACCATGACGATGAACTCGCCGGCCTCGGTGCCGTAGGCGCCGATGTTCTGGATGGGCGCTGCGCCCACGGTGCCGGGGATCAGGATCAGGTTCTCCAGGCCGGCGTAGCCGTGCTGGAGGGACCAGCGCACGAAGCTGTCCCAACTTTCGCCGGCGGCGACCCGCAGGCGGGTGCGGGCGCCGTCGCTGCCCAGCGTCAGGATGCCGGTATTGGCCATGTGCAGCACCAGGCCTTCGTAGTCCTTGGTGAGCAGCAGGTTGCTGCCGTCGCCGAGTACGAACACCGGCATGCCGCGCACTTGGGGCCTTTCCAGGAGTTCCGGCAGGGCCCGCACGTCGCGGATCTCGGAATAGCGCGCCGCGCGCGCCGGCACCCGGAAGGTGTTGCGCTGCAGGAGCTGTTCGTCGCGCAACAGGAAGCAGGTGATGCTGGTGGCATGGCTTTGCATGGGAGCGGCGATTCTACCCGAGGGACACGTCAGCCGAGGAACAGGTGGGCCGAGACGGCCGAGATCAACAGCCGCGCGAGCCACCCTAAGCACATGGCCAGGCTGTTGAGCGGGTGGATCCGGATGAAGAAGCCGTTGGTGACGATGAGCGGCACCGCCACCGCGAGCCAGGTGCCGAGGGCCAAGGCGATGGCCGCGTGCCAGCCCAGCAGCCCCAGGTGCTGGCAGATGTGGATGAACAGGGCGCAGCTCATGAGGCCCACCAGGGTCGAGAGGGCCACGGCCAGGCGCTCCTGCTTGCCGGGGCCGAGGAAGCGCCAGACCTCCGGGTGTGCTAGGTACTTGTCATGGAACAGCACGCCCATGAAGTACCAGTCCGTGAAGGACGTGGCGACGCCCGCGACCAGCACGGCGACGACATACCAGACGAGATCCATGGCCGACTCCCGGCGGGGCGACGCTCCCCCAGCGCCTTGAAACGGCCCCCGCGACCCCAATCTACACCGGATGGACGAGCTTTTCCCATCCGGTCCTTCCCCCGAACCCTCCTCTGACCCCGGCTCCGGTCCCTCGGATGCCGAGCTCCTGGACGCCTATTCCCACGCGGTGGTGGCCGTGGTGGCGGGAGTGGGCGGGGCGGTGGTCAACATCGCGGCCGGCGACGCCCGGGGCCGGCGCGGCGCCGGTTCCGGCGTGATGGTGGCGCCGGATGGATACCTGCTCACCAACAACCACGTTGTAGAGCGGGCCGAATCCCTGGCGGTGAGCTTCACCGACGGCGCCGAGATGGAGGCGGACCTGGTGGGCCGCGATCCGGCCACGGACCTCGCGGTGCTGCGGGCCCGGGGCAACGGCTTGCCTTACGCGGAACTCGGCGACTCGCGCCGCCTGCAGGTGGGCCAGCTTGTGATCGCCATCGGCAATCCCCTGGGGTTCTCCTCCAGCGTCTCCACCGGCGTGGTGAGCGCGCTAGGGCGATCGCTCGATTCCCGCAACGGCCGCCTCATCGAAGGCGTGATTCAGCATACCGCACCCCTCAATCCAGGCAACTCCGGCGGCGGCCTGCTGGATTCCCACGGCCGGGTGATGGGCATCAACACCGCCATCATCGCCAGCGCTCAGAACCTGGGGTTCGCCATCCCCGTGAACACCGCCCGTTGGGTGCTCAGCCAGCTCCTCACCAAGGGACGGGTGCTGCGCGGCTTCTTGGGCGTAGCCGGGCGCGAGCGTCCGCTCGATCGACGCCTGGTCCGGCATCTCGGACTCACCACGGAACGGGGCGTGGAGATCGGCCGTGCGGAGAAGGGCAGCGCCGCGGACGCGGCGGGCCTGCGCAGCGGCGACATTATCCTGGGTCTCGCCGGCCGCCCGGTGCAGGACATCCCCGACCTGCAGCGCATCCTGGGAGAGGTCCCCGTGGGCGAGCCGGCGATCATCGAGATCCTGCGCCGCACCCAGCATCTCAGGCTGGATGTCATCCCCACCGAGGCGCCCAGCCGGGACTGAGCTTACGGACGGCGGGGGCTCAATAGAGGACCCTGAACCGGAGCGTATGCGGGATGCCGCGGATCTCGTCCAGCAGCGTGTCCGAATAACTCCCGTCGATGTCGGTGATCACGTAGCCGATGCGCTCGTGGGTCTTGAGGTACTGGCCCACGATGTTCGCGCCGTGGGCGGCGAGCGCCTGGTTGATGCGCGCCAGGATCCCGGGTACGTTCTCGTGCAGGTGGATGAGCCGATGCGCGTCGGTCTGGGGCGGCAGGCGGATGGCGGGGAAGTTGACGCTGTTCTCCGTGCTACCGGTATTCACGTAGTCGATGATGCGGCCGCTCACGAAGCGGCCGATGTCGCGCTGCGCCTCCTGGGTGCTGCCGCCGATGTGGGGCGTGAGGATCACCTGGGGGAAGGCGCGCAGTGGATGGTCGAAAGGCTCACCGTTGCCGCGTGGCTCTTCCGGGAACACGTCCAGGGCCGCACCCATGATGTGGCCTGACTCGAGGTGCTGCGCCAGGGCAGCGAGGTCCACCACGTGGCCGCGGGAGAGGTTCAGGAACACTGCGCCCTTCTTCATGCGCGCAAATTCGCGCGCGCCGATGAGTTGCCGGTTCTCCTTGCGGCCGTCCACGTGCACCGTGACAGCGTCGGAGATTTCCAGGAGTTCATCCAGGCTCGCGCAGCGCCGGGCGGTGCCGAGTGCGAGGCGCTCGGCCACGTCATGGAACACCACCTGCATTCCGGCGGCCTCCGCCAGCACCGAGAGCTGCATGCCGATGTTGCCGTAGCCCACGATCCCCAGGCGCTTACCGCGTACCTCGTGGGCACCCTTGGCGGACTTGTCCCACACGCCTCTGTCCATAAGCCGCATCTTCTCCGGGATGCCGCGCATGAGCAGGATGAGCTCCGCCACGGCGAGTTCCACCACGGAGCGGGTGTTGCTGTAGGGCGCATTGAACGCCGCCACGCCGCGCCGGTCGCAGGCGGAGAGATCGAGCTGGTTGGTACCGATGCAGAAGGCCCCAACGGTGAGCAGGCGCTTGGCCTGGGCGAGCACCGTCTCAGTGAGCTGGGTCTTGGAGCGCAAGCCCAGGATCGCCACGTCCTTGATGCGCTCGGCCAGCTCCGCCTCCGGCGGGCTGCCGGAGAGCGATTCCACCGTATAACCCTCCCGCTCGAAGGCCGCCACCGCATCCGGGTGGATGTTTTCGAGCAGCAGCACTTTGAGGCGGTTCTTGGGGTAGGAGACCGCCGCCTTGAAGCCGCAGTCGAACAGCACCTCGTCGAAGCTTGGCGCGACCCGTGGCGCCTTGGCCAGCACCGCCGCGCGCTTCACGTTCTCGGTGAAGGCGTAGAACCGCTGCGCGGCGCCCGCCGCGAAGATCTCGTAGTCCGTGATGCCATCGCCCACCGCCACCACCTCCCCGTCGAGCTTGAGCGCGGCCACGGCCTTGGGCTTGCCGCCGTCCTGGGAGAGGGGGTTTGACCAGTCACAACCGTCTACGTATCCGTCCGCATCGTAGTGCAGGGTGTTGGCGAGCAGGTTCCCAGGGTCGAGACCCAGGCTCTTCAGCACCGGTTCCGCCACTTCCCGGAAACCGCTCGTGACCACGTGGATGCGGTCCGCGTGGGCGGCGAGGAAGGCGCGGTTGCCCAGGAAGGAGGGGCTGATCTCCTCCTCGAGCCGGGCGGCGAGGGCAGGCAGCTGGTCGCGGTGAAAATGCAGCAGCTTCAGACGCTGTTCGAGTGCGGCGCGGAAATCCATGCTGCCGCCCATGGCGGCGTCGGTGAGCTCCTTGATGCGAGCGGAGAGTTTGGCGCCGTCGGGCTTCAGTTCCGCCATCAGCTCCAGGGTCTCGACCCGCACTAGCGTGCTGTCGAAGTCGAGGATGAAACGGATCTCGCCGGAC
>DASUBN010000369.1:0-2327 GCA_035763245.1 Gammaproteobacteria bacterium
TCCGCTTCCCTGGAAGCCGCGCGCCGCTGGCAGAGCCTGGCAGCCGACAAGGCCGATGCCACCCAGTTTGTGGCGGTGGTGGATGCGCGGCTCGGCGACGCGGCCGGTGCCGCCCAGGAATTCGAGACGCTTGCCAAGCTGCCCAAGGGACGCAGTTTCCTCTCCGACGCCGAGATGCTGGAGGAGGAGACCGATGCCGCCCATGCTTTGCCGGTGCTGCAGCGCATCGCCGCCGACGAGCTGCGGTCGGCGGAGGCTCACCACGCCCTGGCGCACGCTGCCATGCAGTACAAACAGTATCCGTTGGCGGAACAGGAGGCCCAGGCTGCGCTCGCGCTCGATCCTAAATCCGATGAGGTGTTGGTGCTGCTGGCCCGCGCGCTAGTGTCGGAGGGGCGCGTTGACGAGGCCTTGGCCCCGGTGCAAAAGCGCATGAAAGCCGTACCCGGCGATATGCAACTGCATCTCGCCTACGCCGCGCTCCTGGAGGAGGCTGGCCGCGACACGGCGGCGCAGCATGAATTCGAGACGATCCTCATCGCCCAGCCCAACGACTCCCAGGCGCTTTATACCCTCGGTCTCATAAGCTTGCAGCAGAAGCAGTTCGATGCCGCCCATGGGTATTTCACGCGATTGCTCAAGACTGGACGACGAATCGATGATGCCGAATATTTCCTCGGCAGCATCGCGGAGCAGCAGAAACAATATCCGGCGGCTTTGGACTGGTACCACCGGGTGGAAGATGGTGACCGCTGGATGGCCGCCCAGGCAGGTATCGGTCGCAGTCTGGTCAAGAACGGCACGCCGGACACGGCGCGAGATTTCTTCGACGCCCTGGTGGGGGACTATCCTGACGATGCGGTGACGCTCCGTCTCGAAGAAGCCGGAGTGTTCAGCGATCTTGGCGACCTTGATTCCGCACTCCAGGTCTATGACGCGGCTCTCGTGGATGCGCCGGACAACGACGATCTGCTCTACAGCCGCGCGATCCTGCTGGAGCAGGACGGCAAGGCGGACCAGGCAGAGCGCGATCTCGCCTCCATCCTGAAACGCAAGCCGGACGATGTGGATGCGCTCAATGCCCTGGGCTATACCCTGACGCTGCATACCACCCGCTATCGGGAAGCGCATGGCTATATAGAGAAGGCTCTTAAACTCTCGCCGGATGACCCCGCCATCATGGACAGCATGGGCTGGGTGGATCATCGCCTGGGTGACGATGTCGAGGCGCTGACTTATCTGCGCAAGGCCTATGCCGCCGAGGCCGACTCCGAGATTGCAGCGCATCTGGTGGAGGTGCTGTTAGGGAGCGGCGACAAGGATGAAGCTCGGAGCCTCTTGGCGAAGGCGCGCAAAGCCGATCCGGACAACCAGGTCTTGAAGAGCCTGGAAGCGCGTTTCACTCCATGATTCCTGCTCTTCGTAGTGCGCTGCTCGCCATCGGCGCGCTCGCCGTCTCCGCTTGTGCCACGCTTTCCGGCCATGCGCCAATGGGGGCCGCCAACGAATTCGCCTGGCAGGCGCGGGTCACCACGCTTACCGCCTTGGACAACTGGGAACTCAGTGGCCGGGTGGGAGTCGTGAACGGCAAGGAAGGTGGAAGCGGTTCCCTCGATTGGGACCAGAACGGCGACGAACTTCACTTCGATTTCCGAGGGCCTCTGGGTGCGGGTGCCGTGCATATCGAAGGGGACAGCGCAGCCCTGCATGTGCGGTCTTCCCGCGGTGATGATTTCGTGACCACAGATCCCGAGGATGACTTCGCCCGGCATCTGCACATGCCCATGCCTGTGTTCAGCATGCGTTACTGGATGCTCGGGGTCCCGGATCCCGGGGCGCCTTACTCGAAGGTCGTGGATACACAGGGCGAGCCACTGAGCCTCAGCCAGCGGGGCTGGCAGGTGGATTACCAAGAGTATGCAGACGTGGGTGGACGTGCCCTGCCAGTGCGCTTCACCCTGAGCCGCGGCGCGGTGCGCATCAAGGTGGCGGTGAGCCAGTGGACCCTCGCGCCGGCGGCCGTGACCAAGAGCCCATGAACAAGCACCTCAGCCGTGGCTGGCCGGCACCGGCCAAGCTCAACCTCTTCCTGCACATCACCGGCCGGCGTGCCGACGGTTATCACCTGCTGCAGACGGTGTTCCAGTTCCTGGATCTCTGTGACAGCCTCGACTTCGAGCTGCGCGAGGACGGCCGCGTCCTGCGCGCTCAAGGCCCTGCCGAGGTGCCCGAGCGGGAGGATCTGACGGTTAGGGCCGCCGAACTCCTCAAGGAGCACACAGGGGGGGCTGACGGAGTGGCTATAAATCTGCGCAAAGTCATCCCGA